>JAFQNU010000032.1 GCA_017420825.1 Clostridia bacterium | reverse complement strand
CAGGGTATCTTGCGTCACAGGGAATAATAGAGAAAATGGGAGTGTGAATTATGAATAGTAAGGAAGTATCAAAGGCTGCAATTAAAATTGCAATGACAAATGACCGTAACGAGGAAAAGGCGGTGCGTGAGGAAATTGCGGCAGCGGGAATACAAAGTGTCGCAATTGATTTTGGAGGAGAATTTTCCACCTCAGTGACAAAAATCCTTGAACGTGCGGTTGTTGCATCAAAAAGAGAAGGAGTAATCGGTGAAACTCACGCAGAGGAGGGAGCGGTTGCAGGTGCGGCACATGAGGCAATTACACAGATAATAAGTAAATCTATCGGACTGAATGTCGGCGGAAAAATCGGTATATCAAGATGTGGCTCTCATATATCGGTGTGCGTGTTCTTTGCTGTCGGACTGCTTAATCTGAATGATATAGTAATCGGTTTAGGTCATAGAGCGATATAAATATTATCCGACTGTTGAATTAAATATTAAAACAAAAAATGCGGAGGCAAATGATTATATTTGCCTCTGCACATTTTATTTTTGTTTGTCATCATTTTAATGCAACAGTTTTTTATTATTTTGTTTCCTGCATAAGCATAGCCATGTTGATACCGCAACAAATACCGCCCTTGAATAAGGAAAGGCCTTCAGCATCTTCGCAGTCAAGCTTTAAATCCATGAGTTTTTCGAACTCGGCAAGTAGTTCATCAGATAGTTTGGAGCAGAATTCCTCCCTTGCGAGAGTGTATAGTATATATTCCTCCATAGCTTCTGATTTCTTATGATATAAATCTAATTGTTGTAAATAAATTTTTTCTAATATGCTCATTGTTATCCTCCTGTAAAATATTATTTTTTTGGGTAAAAAAGTGCGTAGCTACACAATCGGAGCTACGCACCAAAAACGCTGCAGCTACCGATTTGCAACCACGCTATTCTACACATACTCATATGACAAAGCATAACGGTACGATAAAAACATCGGAGCTGTACGTTTTTTACAACATATAGTCCGTTATGCAAAAAAATGCCATTCATAAAACAGCGTATTCACAATATAGATACGCAAAAATATATGTAGATGTTTTGGGAATATAATGATTCCCATAGCGTGGTTATAAAAATATTTTAACATAAAAGTTATGTCAAGTAAATACTTTTTTCTTATTTTTTTGATATTCCTGCAAGTTTCGTATACTAAAATTCGACAAATCACCTGATTATTCTACAATTAAATAGTACGTTGCTTTTTAAAATAATATAAAAGAATGAAAATATACAGAAAAATGTTGTTTTCGGACAAATAATATGTTATAATACAATATAGGTTATTTTTGTTTAGATAACTAAAGGGGGAGTATATAATGCTCAAAAATAATCAGATAGAAGTAAATGGTATTGATATAAAATATAAAAAAATAAATAAGGCAGAATATATTTCTCTTACTGATATCGCCAGATATGCAAATTCGAAGGAGCCTAAGGTTCCAATTCAAACATGGATGAGAAATAAGGATGTTATTTCATATTTAGGATTGTGGGAAAAATTAAATAATCCCGATTTCAAAGGTATCGAATTTACGACCTTTGAAAATCAGGCAGGAAAGAATAGTTTTATTTAACTCCACAAAAATTGTAAAATTTATAATTGAAGGGACGTATATCTGAATGGCAGAATATGTTGATAACAAGGAAATTGAAATTCAAAAAGGATATATTTATAAAATAAAAGAGCTTAACAACCGCTTTGCAGTGCAAAACGGCAGACCAATGAGAGCAAACACCGAGACATACGGCTGTCAGCAAAATGAGAATGACACCGAGAGAATAAGGGGAATGCTCCATGAAGCAGGCTTTGAGTTTTGTGATGATGCAGAAAATGCTGATGTTGTTATTTATAACACCTGTGCAGTTCGTGAGAATGCAGAACAGAAGGTTTTCGGAAGACTTGGAATTTTAAAGCATATTAAGGAGTCAAGACCTGAAATGATAATCGGTATATGCGGCTGTATGGTACAGCAGGAGCATATAACGGAGAAAATAAAGAAAATTCATTCTCATGTGGACATGGTGTTCGGAACTCACGCATTATACAAAATGCCTGAATATTTGTATGAGGTTATTACAAAGAATAAGAAGAGCGTTATAGATATCGAGGACTCGGACGGCAAAATTGCCGAGGATATTCCTATTTTGAGGGATTATTCGCAAAAAGCGTGGGTATCAATAATGTATGGCTGTAATAATTTTTGCTCATACTGCATAGTGCCGTATGTGAGAGGCAGAGAACGAAGCAGAACAAGTACGGCGGTATTGAATGAGGTAAAACAGCTTGTAGAAAACGGATGCACAGAGATATGCTTGCTGGGGCAGAATGTAAACTCGTACGGCAAGGATTTGGAAGAGGATATAAATTTTGCAAAGCTTTTGAGAATGGTAAATGATATTGAGGGAGTTGAGAGGATACGTTTTATGACCTCGCACCCCAAGGATTTATCGGACGAGCTTATTTTAGCAATGGCAGAGTGTGAAAAGGTGTGCAGACAGCTTCATTTGCCGTTTCAGGCAGGCAGCAATGAAGTCTTAAAGAAGATGAACAGAGGATATACCCGTGAAGATTACCTTGAAAAAATACGAAAGGTAAAGGAAAAAATGCCTGATATATCACTCTCAACAGACGTTATAGTGGGATTTCCAACCGAAACAAACGAGGATTTTGAATGGACACTCGATATGCTAAGACAGGTTGAATACGATAATATCTTTTCTTTTATCTATTCACGAAGAGAGGGTACTCCTGCGGCAAAGCTTGATTTTGTATTGAGCGATGATGAAATTCATAATAACTTTAACCGCTTGCTTGAGGTGCAGAATGAAATCTCCAAAAAGAAAAATGACGCATACGTAGGCAGGATTGAAACGGTGCTGGTTGACGGTGTTAGTAAAAATGATGACAAGATGTTATCAGGCAGAACCGATACCTCAAAAATAGTTAATTTCAAGGGCGATAAGTCTTTGACAGGGAAATATGTGAAGGTGAAAATATGCGAGGCGCATACATGGAGCCTTAACGGTGTTTTAGTTGATTAAGAAAGGAATGTTTAAGATGATTTTAGAAAAGGCACATGAATTAGGAGAATTAATAAAAAATTCGCCCGAAATGAAGGCAATGGACGAAGCTGACGAGGCTCAGAAGAACGATAAAGAGGCACAGGAGCTTTTGCAGGAGTTTAATTTAAAAAGAATGAATATTGCAAGAGATATGCAGGCAGGAAAAATTCAGCAGGCAGAGGCTATTGTAAAGAATAATGAGGCATTTTCCGAGCTGATAAATAAAAACAAGAAAATTGCTGATTATGTTGAGGCAAAAAAGGCATTTGATGAAATGGTCACAAAAATTAATCAGGTATTGAATTTCTATATTACAGGACAAGACCCTAATTGTACACATGACTGCAGTACATGCGGCGGCTGTCATTGATTAATTGAAAGGAAGGTTACACAATGGGCGAACTGTCACCTATGATGGGCCATTACCTCCGAACAAAGGAGGAGCATGGTGATTGTATTTTGTTTTACCGTCTCGGAGATTTTTATGAGATGTTTTTTGACGATGCAATTACCGTATCAAAAGAGCTTGAGCTGACTCTGACGGGAAAAAACTGCGGAATGGAGGAACGTGCACCCATGTGTGGCGTTCCCTTTCACAGTGCAAGTGTTTATATTGCAAAGCTTGTTAATAAGGGATATAAGGTAGCAATATGCGAGCAGGTTGAGGACCCGAAAACTGCAAAGGGAATGGTTAAAAGAGAGGTTGTTAAGATTATCACACAGGGAACGGCACTCGATGAGATAATGCTTGATGATACGAAAAACAACTATTTATGTGTTATTAATATCACAGCACAGGCTATTGCGGTTGTATTTTGTGATGCCTCCACGGGAGAAATGTTTTTAACAACTGTATCGGGAGTTAGCGCATTGTTTAATGAGCTTGCAAGATACTCTCCGAGTGAGATTATTGCAAATAAAGAGGTGAGTGATAAGACAGTTTCAGAGATAGAAGCAAGGTTTGGATGCAGGGTGGAACGTCTTGGTGATGAGTATTTCAGAAGCCTTCTTGCAGAGGAAAGAATTAAGGCACAGTTTTTAAAACCGCTTGATGAGCTTGGCTTAAAGGGTGATTCAACACAGTCTGATGCGGTGTATGCACTGCTAAAATATCTTGACCTCACTCAAAAGGACGGACTTTGTTATATTGACAGCTTAAATGTATATTCTACTGATGAATATATGGATATTGATATGGCAACACGCAGAAATCTTGAGATAACCGAGACTATGCGTGAGAAAAAGAAAAAAGGCTCTCTTCTTGGTGTTCTTGATAAGACAAAGACATCTATGGGAGCAAGAATGCTTACTCAATGGCTTGAAAAGCCTCTTGTAAATCCTATAACAATAAATAAAAGGCTCTATTCGGTTAAGGAATTGTTTGACAATCCCATATTAAGAGATGATTTGGGTAATGTTTTGTCGGGGATTTATGATATTTCAAGAATAGTGAGCAGAGTTTTTTCAAACACTCTTACCCCGAAGGATATGCTGTCACTAAGGGACTCGCTTTTGAAATTACCTGAGCTTGAATATATCTTATCACAAACAAAGTCCCCGATTTTATCGGAGCTTTACTCAAATATGGATATAATGAGCGAGCTGTGCGAGCTTTTGTGTGAGTCGATTAACAGTGATGTGTCGGCGGTTTATAAGCCCGGTACAATAATAAAAAAGGGATATAATGAAACGCTTGATAAATACCGTGCCGCCATGACAGAGGGTACAACATGGGTAGCGCAGATTGAGGCAAGTGAGAGGGAAAAAACAGGAATAAAAACCTTAAAGACAGGATATAACAAGGTATTTGGTTATTATATTGAGGTCACAAAGCTTAATTCTGCAGATGTTCCTGATACGTACATAAGAAAGCAGACTCTTGCAAATGCAGAGAGATATATAACTCCTGAGCTAAAGGAAATTGAAGAGACGATAATGAATGCGTCGGAAAATCTTGCATCACTTGAAATGGAGCTATTTGAAGGCATAAGAAAAGTAGTGACCGATAATGCAGAAAGATTACGACAGGCTGCAGAAATTATTGCCATAGCTGATGTGCTTTATTCCTTTGCAGTTGTTGCGTATAAGAATAACTATACAATGCCTGAAATGGTGGGTACTGATGAGCTTGTAATAAAGGACGGCAGACACCCTGTTGTTGAGTCGATGCAGTCATCAACCATGTTTGTTCCCAATGATACAGACATGAACTGCGAAAATGCAAGACTGCTTATTATAACAGGTCCTAATATGGCAGGAAAATCAACATATATGCGACAGGTTGCTCTTATTACACTCATGGCACAGGTTGGAAGCTTTGTGCCTGCATCATATGCAAAGCTCGGTGTTGCGGATAAGATATTTACAAGAGTAGGTGCATCAGACGACATTTCTGCAGGACAAAGTACATTCATGCTTGAAATGGTTGAGGTTGCAAATATATTAAAAAATGCGACAAAAAAATCACTTGTTATTTTAGACGAGATAGGAAGAGGAACAAGCACCTATGACGGCTTGTCTATTGCGTGGGCGGTTGCCGAGCATATACATAACAAGAAAAAAATTGGTGCAAAAACCCTGTTTGCAACTCATTATCACGAGCTTTCACAGCTTGAGGATAAGCTTGACGGCGTGTTGAATTACAGAATAGCTGTAAAAAAACGTGGTGACGATATAACATTTTTAAGAAAAATTGTCAGAGGCGGAACAGACGACAGCTTTGGTATAGAGGTTGCGAAGCTTGCGGGTGTACCTGATGAGGTCATAAAGCGTGCAAAAGAGGTATTAAATAAGATTGAAAATGATGACACACAGAATGTAATTAAGCCAAGAGAGGTTTTGGAGCAATCCGCACAAATAGGCTTTGATGACGGTGTGGCAGATGAGATTGCAAAGGAATTAAAGCTCCTTGATGTAACAACACTGACACCTATTGAGGCTATGAATAAGCTTTTCGAGCTTGCAAATAAGGCAAAATTACAGTAAAATAAAGTAAAAAACGTACACTTGTTTCTTCATACCCTTATGTGAGTAAGTTGTGTTGTGATAAAAAAAGTGTGTGGTAGCCTTTTTGAAACAAAGTGACTGCGTTTTTTGTGCGTGGCTTTCCTTCGGGTTTGCTGCGCATTTTTTATTCATTTATACTTGAAATAATGTAAAATGTATTGTATAATGTATTTGTCGGAGAAATTCGACAAAAGGTGAGACAAAAAACAGTGTAAAAGCT
>JAFQNU010000031.1 GCA_017420825.1 Clostridia bacterium | reverse complement strand
TGACTACACTCCAAGCCTTATTCCCTGTGAACTATCTGTAAATCAGGATACTAATATAACAGTATCAGATAATAAGGCAGAATGTGAAGCAGCAGAATACGTATCAACAGTCTTTCAATCAACCTTAGAGATAGAAAACAAGGTGGATATAGGTGATTTCTTACACTCTGAATTATCTTTTACAAAATATAAATCTGTTTGCGGTAATAAGATATATATGGCTTCATTGAGTGAGGATTTCAAAGAAAAATATAAAGGCTTAGTTGATAATAACTTTACTCAAAGACATCAGATAGAAAAAGTTTTTTCAAGCTACAGAACAAATACATATGAAGTATGTTTGCTCGCAATGTTTTTAAATATTCCCCCTCAAAAGCTAATAAATCTTACCCTGCCTGAAAAAACTCAAAAGGAGCTTTTCGAAGAAAAAATCATCACTCTCAAAAATCAGGGATTCAATTATCGACAAATATCCGAACAGTTAAATGCCTCTTATGATTATGTAAAGCTGAAAGCAAGGAGACTTTATAGAAATGTGATATGACAACAATTAACTGAAAAAAATTTAATAGCAAATCTCATTTTCCTCTGAGAAACATTGGCGAAAACTCAACAATAAATTTGTCGCTCAGATGTTATATGTAATGTGTTATATATATGAGATCTGGACGACAAAAATTAAATTGAATATTCGCCTTAAAACATATGCCAAAAGTCGGGATTGGCAATTCAAAAATATATATGACCCTTTGTGTCCAAAGATAAAAAATTCAGGTGATGGATACATATAAAAAATGTAAACATTTTGTTAATAAATGTTGGATATACATTTTACATATATACATTTTTACAAAAATATGGTATAATAGATGCAATAAACGATACCATTTGTGAAAACTGTTTTTAAAGTGAGCAGAGCTATTTTCATATGGGATTATCAGCAGAAACTTTGATTTGAAATTTGTCGCTCAGATGTTATATATAATACCACTCATATATAAGATCTGGATGACAAAAATCAAATAAGAGAAAAGGCTTATATTATAATACTAAAAGGCTGTTTCTAATTTTAAAAATTAGACAAGAGGTGTTTATATGCGTATTGATAAAAAAATCAGGAAATACATTGAACAGAACGGAAATTATTTTGAGAATTATAAAGAGCTTTGTAAGGTTCTTAGAGAAGATGAAAAAAGCGGTAAAGCTAAGACTAAACAATTGGAAAGATGGGAACTGTACTTTAGCTATAGTAGAAAAGGACATGGGTATGTCATAGGTGAGGTTTATGATGATGCTACCATAAGAAGAAACGAACAAATGTTTCAAAACAGGAAAAAAGAAAATAATATGCATGCCAGGAGTAAATACAGAAAAGAACTTATTGAGGTTTTGAAAAAACTTATATATGATAGCGAAAATAAGACATTGTTTCTCCCTATGATTTCAATTGCGATTGCGTGCGGCTTTTTCAATGAATCAATAAAAGGTACAACATTTTATAAAGATTACATGATAAAGCGGGAAATATTCAAATCAAACAATCCAGAGAAGAAATACTATAAGTATGATATGTCGTATTTTAATTATAACATATACATAACGCAAATAAAGAATAATGCTTATGAAATTTTAACAAGAACGTTGGAGACTTTAAAAGCAAATGATATGATAGATTACCATATATCGTATCAGGGAGAAGATGTGGAGACAGGGGAACAACGAGAACTCAGTATTGAAGAGGTTGATAAATATGAGGAGATACAAGAAAAGACATTAAGTGACATTTTAGCACTATACAATGAGGTTGCTAAAGAACCTAAAGAATCTATTACACGCAGAGATATATTATTCTATAAAGACCTTCGTGAAAAGTACTATGAGGAGTTGGAAAATAATATAAAGGAGGAGTTGGGACTTGAAAAAGTCATACCATTTCATTTTGTTTGTTTTACGTCTTCTTTTGAGAAAAAGCTTGATGAGGGAGGGGAAATATGTACTGATGAACAGTATTTAGAGTACAGAAAAAATATAAATAAAAAAAGTATTACCAATCTACAAAAAAACCTTGATAAGAATATAAAGAAGAACGAGGACTTTCACTGTGAAGTTCAAGTTAAGAGTCTTGAATGGACCGACGATGATTCTTATATACACGACTACAAATACTACAAAGATATGTCACAGCAGGAACAGGCATATTATAATAAAATAGAGATAATAGAGAATTCGATTAATATAGGTGATTCGTTGGATATTATAGATTTAAAGGAATACAGAAAGCATAAAAGGGGAGAAATTATAAACAATCTTTTAGAAGAATATGAAGGAAACAAACAGTTTGATGATACGTTTTTTACAAGTAGTGATGAGGATTTACAAATGATTAAAGAATTTTTGAATTAGTACAATGGTAAAAAAGTGATATTATATAAAAATATTAAGAAATGGTCAGAGAATCTTTGATAAATGTATGAGAGATTAGGTGTGTTTCTATGTCCGATGATTATGAGCTTAATTTAAAGGGGGCAAATGCCCCCTATCCTATTTAGTGAGCTAATTTATAAAGAGCATACTGATTAAGAGAAACACCCTCTTGTGCAGCTTTAATGCTAAGCTCCTGATGCAGTGTTTTAGGGATTCTGATGACGAATTTACCACTGTATTTTTCAGCATCCATAGGCAATGGTACTGAAAAGCCGTTTTCAAGTTTTGTTTCAATCCAGCCTTCCATAGCTTCAAGAACATCAGCATAGGCATCTTCGTAGGTGTCTCCGCTCCCCATGCAACCATCAAATTCAAGCACGGTTGCAGAAAAATACACACCGCTCTCATCATTCATCTTTTTCACTATAATATTATAAGGTAATTCCATATATTCCTGTATAGACATAAAAACAGCTCCTTTACTTATTTATTCTATTCAAAACATCTTTAACGTATACAGCCTTTAGTGGATTTTCGTCCTTAATGGTTATAACATTTCCGAGTTCGTTGATATATTGCCTGTGAGAACCACGTTGTCGGTCAAGCCTGTAACCGAAATGAGTAAGAACCTTATCAAGCTCTGCGACCCGAATCCCATTAGGCTGATTCTTCATTTTTTCAATTATTTTTTCTATGCTTGCCATGATTACACCTCTTTGTTTAATAGTATCATATTCAGTATCATTTGTCAAGCATTTTTATTTGAGCGTAGAAAGTTGATCTCTTAACTCCTAAAATATCCATAGCCATTTTAGCTGTAATATCACCATTCTTTAATTGCCATACAACACTATCCCAATTATCAGGCTTTTTAAATTTTGGTCTGCCAAGATGTTTTCCTTTAGCCTTAGCTGCTGCAATACCCTCTTGTTGTCGTCTTCGTATAGTAATTCTTTCTTGCTCTGCAATAGTTCCGAGTACTTCAATCAGTATATTGTTTACCATATCAAATACCCATTCCTGACCTTTTGGCAAATCCATCATGGTTGTCGGTAAATCAAGAACTTTAATTCTGATGTTATTATCCTTAAAATATTGCAATTCATTTTTAATATCAGCCTTATTTCTGCTGAGTCGGTCAAGGGATTTTACAATTAATGTATCACCCTCACGCAATATAGTATTTTTTAAAGCTAAGTACCCTGTACGGTTTAAATCTTTACCACTCTCTTTATCGCAGATTATTTCACGCTCATCAGCACCAAGCTTTTTAAATTCTTCAAGCTGTCGGTCTAAGTGTTGGTCTCTTGTTGAAACACGAGCATAATAGAATGTTTTGCTATTCATAAAATCTATCCTTTCATATTGAATCTCTAAAGGTTAATTCATTTACAGATCAGTCCTGAAAATGAACTAAAACCTTTAAGGACACTTTTTCGTTTGTTTTTACTTTGCCATAAAGGCAGACTTTTCTGGATTACATCTCAAGTTCTGCAAGTACCCATATTATTATCAACAACAAAATAGCCATTAACTCCACCTCCCTTACAGCCATGCATTAATACAGATTGAATTGTCTTCATTAAAGAAAACAGGTAAGCCATAATGAGTGTAGGCTGTACCTTTAATCTCGTATGCAAAATCATAGCAGAAATCGTATTCATATATCCGACCGTTTTTATCAATGAAATATTGTCCGTACTCACATTCAATAATGTCGGAGTTTGAAATGATATATCCCTCATCAAGAGGAGATACCTCTATAAACGATGTGCAGTAATCAAAATACTTAAAATTGTATGTTATCTCCTTGTAGCTTTCATTTGAATACAATATACCATTGTCCTCTATGAAGTTACCAACTGTATAAACATCACCATTACCATCTAAGAAAGCCATTTTACTGTCAATTTCATTTAAGATGGTTTTACGTATCTTTTTGCTTTTATAAAAGTCAGGGTGTTGTTTTGCTCTTGTGTAAAGCTTAGAGACTATGTACTCCATTGTGTCTGAAACACCCTTTCTCGGCTTAACTGATGATATTATACCATTATGTACTATACCGAGCTTACACGAAGAATACTCGTGTTCTAATATAGATATTTTATCACTCAAAGGGAAGGGGTGGCATAATCCTTTACATACTGAACCATGAGTAGCAATTCGAAAGTGAAATACAATAGCTGTGTGATATACATCTATTGAACCTTTTAATCTGTTTAAAGCATTTTTGAAGTCATCGTAAGTCATATACCCTTTTTGTATAATTACCCTACCATTTAAGTTGTACATGAACCCTGCACCGTCAGAGTTGTTCTTAAACATAGTTTCAAATATATTCTCATCTGGGAGCAGAACATTCTTCTTTTTAATTGCAATAATACACATATCAGTTGTCCTCCTTCAATAAATTTCTTTCGTTTAGGTATTCCTTTAGCTCAGTAAATTCAGAGTATAAAAAAATATCACTCCATTTTGAAGTGAATATCTCATTAAGCTTTACAGATTTTGCAAACCTTGTTATTTCAACAACAAATTGAAGTGAGGCAATAAATGTATTAAATTTTAGTGTTCCTCTAAACAGTCTGAACTCTATTGTATGTTCATTTTCTAAGTTAATAGCTCTGTATCTTCCTCCATGCTTGTAGCTTTTAACCTTATCGAAAATTTCATTTTCCGTATCAGTGATTTTGTAATCAAGAGTTGGTTTGCTTGCCCATCGTTCCATATTTGCAATATTTCTGCGAGAGAATGGAACTATATACTCATCCCAGAACATTTCAAACAGAATAATCAGCTTTGCAATATTTAAGTCTTGTTCTGTTTCGTCATTGCCAAGAAATGCCCTGCTTAAATGAATATGTAATCCGCAAGTTGTAGTATCATGGGAACGATAATCATTGGCTAAACATATGTTCAAGATTTCGTTCCAGCCTAATTGAGACATATGATATTCAAGTGTTGCAGGATGTGATACTATTTCAAACCCCTCATTGCCTAATGAACCGTCATGCTTTAAGTAAACATCTTCAAAACTATCATACAACTCTTTAGTTACGTTATACGTGTTTGTTCCGTTATCAACCTCAAGCTCAACACCTAAGTATAGCTGTTCATCACTGTAACCTAAGAATACAGGGTCAGGCTTATATGAATAATCTTCTATATAGCTGTTACTGTGTTCTTCGTAACATGAACCACAATAATAGCAATCATCATCTGAGCAATAGTACATGTTGTCTCGGTAATTAATTGTA
>JAFQNU010000240.1 GCA_017420825.1 Clostridia bacterium | reverse complement strand
TGACGGACACATAGAAAACGGAGGCAATCATCCTGAATATTTACCTGCGATTTATGATATTTCAACAGATGAAGAAATAGAAATTCAAATTAAGGCAAAGAACCGTAAGGGTACACAAGGGTATATTTCGCCTGACAGAATTCATATATACAATAAAAATCCTGATGTGGTTAAAATAACAGACTATAATAAGGTAGTAGGTTTGAAACCGGGCAAGGCAGAGTTATTAGTAAGAATTCTTTGCGGTAAGAATAAAGATGTGGTTGATGATTACCCTGTAAATGTGTATGTAGATGATGAGATTGAGTGTTTCCCTGGAAGTGACGTTCCAATGCTCTTTATTAACGGCTCAGGCGGTGATGTAAAGGCTTTGGTCGGAGACGAAATCGGAATGAATTTAACTCTTACAACAAAATTCGGAAGAACAATAAAAGCGCATGAGTTCAGAGCAACGACATCAAATGAAGCTTGTGCATATGTTGATGAAAACGGAATTATATACGGAAAAAGCGAAGGTGAGGGCGAAATAACATTTGATGTAACCTGGGGTGCAAACAGAAAAACAAGACAATATAAGAAGAAATTTAAAATAGTTGAGCACGAAATGTATTCTGATTTTGATAAGTCGCAGATTATAGAGGTTGGCGATGATTTCATAAATCTTGAAAACTGGAACTTCACATACCCTAACGGTCTTGCAGACACAAAGGAGCAGTACGAAAACGGGTTCAAGGTTGCAACAAGAGATGTAGCTGTTTACACAAAGGAAAAGTTTAACAATAAGATGCTTCATTTCAAAATGAGTATTAACTATGCAGGAGGCGGTTGGCCGAGCTTTGCGCTAAACTGCGGTGATACCACAACAAATCTTATTAATGAATATGTGTTTACATTCTACCCTACCTGTCTTGAATTGCAGAGATTTAATAACGGCCAGAGAACTGTTCTTTGGGGACAGGGAAATCCGTGGGACGGAACTCATGAGGTGTATGGAGGAAGACCCGGCGCAAAGGTGGAATACAACAAGGAGCATGATGTTGGTATCGGTGTGTTTGATGTTCCTGAGGGTGTAAGGATTGTATGCTATCTTGACGGACTGAAAATATTCGACGAGACAGATTATGAGAACAACGAAAAATTTGGTGTTAAAGATGCAAATGTGTTAAGCGGAGGCGGATATTTCGGAATACATGCAAGCAGTAACACAGACAATATCGAAATTTTTAAACCTGATACAAAATAACTGACATTTTGTGAAAGGAGCGGAGTTAATGAAAAAGATAACAATATTATTATTGATTATGACATTTTTATCAAACGGAGTGTCGGCTTATGCCGCCACTCCGGATAATGGCTGGATTTATGAAGGAGAAGACTGCATAATCAAAAATTTTGATAGCCGATGGAACTTCAAAGAAGATATGAGCGTGGAGCCTGAATATGCGTCATCGGGCATTAGTTGGATTTCGGGAAATAATTCCGGAAACGGTACGGGTGCAGTACGGTTTGATACACAAAAATATGCCTTTGAATCACCAAGCTATAATTTTTCGCTGGTTAACGGAAGAACCTACAGAATTTCTATGGATGTAAAACCTATGGTTGACTTTGTTACGGACAGATTCAGTTTTTGGATTTCTTCGCAGAAAGCAGATGGTTCGGGTGAATATCTTAGTATAAAAACATACATTGACGGTGTTGACTTTAAAACCAATGAATGGACAAATGTCAGCTGTTACTTGAAGTGGGACGGAAGGATTGACGGTGTTGACGTACAATCTGATAAGGTAAATATGAAATTTCAGATTGGGTCAGCAGGTGTTGTTGATTTTACACAGGCAACAGGTGATAATAATATACCTATTTCTTATTGCTTTGATAATTTTGAAATTTACCCTTTTGTGCCTGATTTTAAAGCTAAAGTCATGGGAGATTATACGGCAGGCCAAACTATATTATTAAAATGTACATATGATTTTATAAATGATGGAGTGTACAGTAATTTTGAAGGATTTACCAACGCTTTGATTAATGTTAAGGTAAATGATGAGCTTGTGAAAGAGGTAGAGGCGAAGGAGACAGCAATAGAACTTACAGATGAGTATATAGGAAAAAAAGTAACCTTTGAAATTTCACCGATAGTTTACGGCAAACAGCTTGAACCGTTTGAAATTATCGGGGAAACCGTAACACAAAAAGAAAATTCATACAGAATTGATTTTGACAGCAAGCTGATAACATCGGAAATGAAGAGTATAAGCGGAAAAGTAAAGAAGAATATTTATAATGAAGAAAATCCGACAGTATATATAGCTTCTTATGAAAATGGAAATCTAAAAAATGTAATTACCGCAACAGAACAGGAATTTGCAGTTGATGTTGAGGGCGTTGATAAGGTCGGGGGCTTTGTCTGGAATAATGATATGACACCGCTTACAGAAAAAACTGCCATAAAAAATGAGGAAAACAGTATAAGTATTTTTGTGGATTCTCAAAAAGGGAACGATGAAAATACAGGGGATTTTAACTCTCCGTTTAAAACTGTTAAAAGGGCAAAGGAGGCAGTTAAAAAAATAATCAAGGAGCATAGTGACGAAACGAATATAAGATGGAACTATGATGATACTGTATTGATTGTCAGCGGAAACGGAGAAATGCCTGACTATAAGCCCGGCAAAACTCCATGGGAGAAACACAGGAAGGATATACGGACACTTGTTATTGAAGAAGGAATAACAAAAATAGGACAAAATGCATTTAACGGCTTTTATAATATAAAAAATGCAATTATTCCCGATACGGTGACAAGCATAAATACAAGTGCATTTGAGGGGTGCTCACGATTAGTGGCTGTTGTAGTCCCCGACTCGGTTAAAAGCATTGAAACGGGAGCGTTTGATGCCGAAACGTCTGTATGCGTCAGTGCAAATTCGGTTTTTGCAGATACAAATGGTTATAAAAAATATACAGCAGGGGTTATGGGCGACAAATTAATAAATATTGACGGAAGAACCGATATAAACTGGGCAGTTTATGGCGGTGATACTCTGGTAATAAGCGGTCATGGTGAAATGAGAAACACATATTCCGATGCGTCAGATATGCCATGGAAAAAATACAATTCTGTATTGAAAAAAGCTGTTGTTGATTACGGAATTGTGTGGATAACACAAGGACTTTTAACATCTGACGGCGGAAACAGCTATCCGTTGATGGAAACGGTAGTTATTGCAGACGGCGTAACTCAAATGAGAAATAACGAGGTGGCAGGCTGTAAAAATCTCAAACGCTATGATATATCAAATAAACTTACAGCAGTAGAGCATTGGGTAATGGATGCTTGTCCGATAAAAGAGCTTTATTTGCCGGCAACGCTGACACAGGCAAAGGACGGAAACCTTGATTTTAACAATCTTCATGAGCTTGAAGCACTTGTTCTTGAAGAAGGCTTTAATATGATAACGACAGATAATGCAGATGAATGGGGCTCGTTTATCAGAAATGCAGGCAAATTAAAAACCGTCACTTTCCCTGAAAGTGTGACAAAGGTTGGTGCATATTCATTTTCAAGAATGTCAGCACTTGAAAAAATCAAGTTTTTAAATCCTGAAACTGTAATTTCCGAAAACGCATTTTTTGAGTGCCCCGTAAATATGACTGTGTGTGGCTATAAAGGCTCAACAGCAGAAGAATTTGCTCTTAAAAAGGGTTATGCATTTGAGGAAATTTCATTAACAGGTGAGAATGACAGCATTATTCCTGATGATACTGTGCAGGAAAACGGAATTAATAAAATTTATGTAATGTTGAAATCGGGAGAACATTTCATTGATGAAACTCTTAATTTTGATTATACAGACTGTGATGAAGAGATAAGCGTTGAATATACAACCTACGGAAATGAAAAGGCAATTTTAAGCGGTGGAATAAAGCTTGATAATACTAAATGGGAAGTTGATAATTCCGAAAAGGGTATATACAAAAACTATGTTGGTAAAGAGGTTAAATCAAGACAGTTTTTCGTTGACGGAGTAAGAGCAAACAGAGCAAGGAGTAATGGCGGATTTTTAAATTATGAGGTTGATGCGGTTGGATATTTGTGCGATAATACAGAGCTTTTGGAATATAAATATCCTGAAGATTTGGAAATATTAATTCATGTTGCATGGACAACTCCAAGATGTACAGTGGAGTCGGTTTATGCGGAGAACGGAAAAGTAAGAGTTAAAATGAAACCGACAGCATGGAATATTTTGTGGGGAAGGTCGCAGGACAGTTTCGAGCAGTGCAGACCGAACAATCCGTATTATTACGAAAATGCTTATGAGCTTTTAGACGAGGAGGGTGAATGGTACTTAAACTCCCATGACGGATATTTATATTATAAGCCAAGAGCCTTTGAAGACATGTCAAAAGCAGAAGCAGTTCTTCCTGTAACAGAGAAGCTCATTCATATAGAGGGTACAAAAGCATTAGAAGCACAGAATATAGCATTTGATAATATTGAGTTTGCGTATTCAACTTGGCTAAGACCAAGCACCGATGCAGGGCATTGCTCTAACCAGAATAATACAATCTGGGATGGGGATATCAATGATATGGATAAGATATACTACCCCAACGGAGCAATAGAGGTAAAGTGTGCTGATAATATTGACTTTACTGATTGTACCTTTACAAAGTTAGGAACAATTGCCTTAAAAATGCATGGTGGAATACATGACAGTGATGTTGTCGGAAATGAATTTTATGATTTGTCAGCGGCAGCATTAGTAATCAGTGACAGATACGGAGAGGCACAAACAACACAAGATGACCGATATGTTAACAGAGATATAACAATTTCAAACAATCTTATGCACAGTATAGGAAATGATTTTCACGACAGTGCGGCTCTTACAACAGGATATGTTATGAATACTGAAATTTCTAATAATGAAATTTTCAACACTCCGTATTCGGCAATGCATTTAGGATTTGTGGAGAACACAAATTATATAAGCGGACTTCTTATCCAAAACAACTATGTGCATGACTATATGAAGAAAATGACCGATGGTGGAGGAATATATCTGTTTTCAAGCACGGCCGGAAATGAGGAAAATCCTAATATAATAAGAAGAAATTATGTTAGTCACGGCTGGCATGGTGTAACAGCTTACTGTATTGATTATGATGTTTCAAATATTACTTTTGAAAGCAATGTAAATGATTCCTTCAATAATATAAAGAATATTGACTCATATGCGGAGGAATGGTCTAAAGGCTGGATACCACGTGATTTTAATATCGGGGAAACTAACAGCAGCTTAAAATTTGTTAACAACTATGGAACAAACGGATATTCGGTAAGCGACAGTGCAACGAATTGTAAGGTGGAAAACCATACAGTCAGTGAATTTGGTGTCTGGAATAATGAGGCAAAGAGCATTATAAAAAATGCAGGAGTAAAAGAAGAATATCTGTGCGATATGCAACAGTTCCCAAGGGAGATTGAAATAGCACAAGTCATTGAGTTGACGGTCGGTGATGAGAAAAAAATTCCGTTTTATGCTCATGATGTAAATGAGAACATATATCCCTCATCAGAAATAGGCTGTTATTGTTATAGCCTTGATGATAGTGTTGTTTCTGTTAAAGATAATGATGTTCTTATTGCAAAAAAGAGTGGAACAGCAAGAATTAAGGTGGTATTTAGGTGTAATACAGTATTAAGAGAACGAATAGTGGAGGTGAGTGTAAAATGAAAGAAGTTATGAAAAAGCTTGTAATTATTCTGGGTTGTTTACTTTGTAGTTCTAACTCATTGGTAAAAGCCTCTGATATGCCCGAATATCCGTGGATTTATGAAGTGTTTGATAATTACTCCTTGGGTAAGGTCGAAGAAGACGGAGCGTCATTATCCGTTACCGAAGACGGGGCATTAATGGTGAGTGTAGGCTCATACGTTACAAATGGCGGTGGAGGCTACAAGATAAAAACAGCGCTTGAAAAGGGAGAAAAATACAAGCTCTCCTTTTTAATCAGACTTGAGGAGGGTGCAAATATTCCACGAAGACTCTCTGTGAATAATTCGTATAAAGAGGACGGAGAAATTGCAAAATTGTACGGAGCAATCAGAGAGGGCGAAACTCTACAAACTTTGGAATTTGGTGATGCAACCTACTGGAGCAATGAAAATTATGTTCTGATAGAACAAGAATTTATTTATGAATACGAAGGAAATGATGCAAGCTTAAGCTTTCGTGTCGGGGAGAGAACAGACAGGGGCGGAAAAAACCTTCAGGGAGGAGCAAGCCTTGTATATTATCTTGACGAGGTAAAGCTGATACCTTTAGCTGATACACAATATGCTTCAAATCCTCGATATACATTTGTTGAAGAAGAATCGAATATGATGCAGTTTTCCTATGACTTTTCGGGAACAAATAATAACAGCCTTGCTGTATTAATGATGGAAGAGAACAGCAAATGGGAAACAAGCAAAATACTTGGTGTCGGTGAGAACGTACTAAAATTTCAAATTCCTGCCGAACTAAATGGAAAAAAGTGCAAAATAGTTATCTATCCTGCAGACGGAACAACAGCAGGTGCAGTATGCGAAGAGGTAATAGAGAATTTGAGGCTGAATGTCATTGAGGAATTATCATTGAATGGTGAGGTAATAACAGCGAATGTAAAATTGTGTTATCCGCAATTGAAGCATGTTATGGTTATCCTTTGTCAGTATAGCGAGGATAATGAGATGCTTGATATTTGGCATCAGGTGGCGGAGTGTAATAACAGTGAGGAAAAGGAAATTACACTGACAGCTGATGTTGATAATAATATGAAATCTGCAAGCTTGCTTGTATGGGAAGGAAGTGATTTTAAAACGTCGGATATGATATCATTGGTTGATGAAATGGTAGTAAGTAGATAATAAGAAAGGAAGATTTAAAATGAAAAAAATGAGAAAAACTGCGTTGTTGTTGGCATGTGTTACCTTAATGGGAGCATTTGCAGGCTGTTCAGGGGAAAAAGAAGTTGCCGAAGGGGAAAAAATGACTATCAGATGGATGGGATTTCCGATAGATGGCACAGGAAAGCCTGATGGCGAAATAGAAAAATACATAGAAGAAAAATTTGATGTAGAGCTTGAACCGATATTTATAACATACGGCGAGTATGTTGATAAAAAAGCTATGATGCTTGCAGGCGACGATATTCCTGATGTTATTTATGAGTTTGACCCGAAGCACGTTAAGCAGGATGCAGACCAGGGCTTTATTGCAGAAATTCCATATGAGTTTATAAAGAAAAATGCGCCTGATATTTATAATATGTTAAATAAGGAAGAACCAAGAGTCTGGTCATATTCAAGAGTTGAAGATAAAAACTATGGTATTCCGAACTTAAGCCATGACGGAAACAATGTTACAATTGGTATCTGGAGAAAGGACTGGCTTGATAATGTGGGAATAAATAAAATTCCCGAAACAATTGATGAGGTTGGCGATGCTCTTTATAAGTTCACTCACAATGACCCTGACGGAAACGGAAAAGACGATACATACGGAATGACAGGTGCAACCTCATGGAACTCAATGTTTATTAACGTGTTCGGAGCATATGGTGCAATGCCGTTTAACTGGGTTAAAACTGAAAACGGAGAATATAAATACGGCGGATTACAGCCTGAAACAACACAAGCATTAAATACACTTGCAAAATGGTATTCAGAAGGACTTATTCATCCTGATTTCATAAATGACGCATTGAGCGGAACAGCAAAGGACAAGTTCGCAAACGGCAAAATCGGATATCTTGACGGTCTTGGCGGATATTATGATAAGAGTGATGCAACAGCTGTTCAAAATCTTACAAAGGAGCTAAACCCTGATGCAGAGGTTGTTGACTCACATCCGACAAAAGGTCCTGAGGGAAAGAGCGGAGGCTTTATATGGGGTTCAGCGGCTCACATTGTAGCATTTGGCGAGCATCTTGAAGAGGATGAGGCTAAATTGAAGAAGATACTGGAAATCTTAAACACAATGGTAAGCGACGAAGGTACTTTTAAACGTAAGACTTGGTAAAGAGGGAACAACCTATAAATTAGCAGATGGTGCGGCAGAGGTTAGTGACGGAATTGAGTTTATAGCTCCGTATGACGATGCTGAATACAGAAAAGAATCAGGACTTGTAAATGATTTCGGTTCTCCCACATACTTTATGCCTGTTACTCCGCTAAGAGCATCTTATGAGAAATTTATAAATAAAGAAAAAATAAAAGCATATGCTGATGCCGCAGGAGATACAAAGGGTACAACAGATGCATTCCTAAAGCCTGACGTATTACCGTCTTCTGCAGAATACTTTGAAACATTAAGAAATGCACAGATTAAATTGATGGTTGAAATTATCACAGGCAAAAAGACTGCAGATGTATATCAGACAGAATTTAATGAAATCTGGAACCAGTATGGCGGTAATGTATTAGAGGGCGAAACAGTACAGGTTGCTGAAAATATTGAAAATATTTTAGCAGAGCTTGGCATAGAGTGATATTTTCAGGCTGGTGCAGTTTTCTGTACCCCGAAAGCCTGATGTTGGAAAGGATTTTAAAATAATGAAATCTACAAAAATGAAGACAGGCAAAAAGAAGTTTAAAATAAGCTTAAACAGATTGGAATTACTGCTTTTTGTTCTTCCGGGACTCATAGCACTTATAATCTTTAATTATTTGCCTATGGGCGGACTTTTAATTGCATTTAAGGATTATAAAATAAGAGCAGGAATTTTAGGCAGTGATTGGGTAGGCTTTGAAAATTTTGTATCGGTGTTTAAAAGCATGGAATTTCCGAGAGTTTTAAGAAATACGGTTATGATTAGTTTTTTAAAGCTTATTACAAGCTTCCCTGCACCGATTATTCTCGCATTGCTGATAAATGAATTAAGGTGTAAAGCATTTAAAAAGACAGTTCAGACAATATCATATCTGCCTTACTTTATGTCGTGGGTTGTTTTGGGCGGAATTGTAACAATGATGTTCTCAACAGAAGGCCCTGTAAACTTTGTGCTAAAGGCATTTGGCATGAAGGAGAGCATAATTTTCTTTGGTGAAGAGTTTTGGTTTATAGTTATGCTTCTGGTAACTAATATAATTCAGGGTGTTGGCTGGAGCAGTGTTATTTATCTTGCCGCTATATGCAGTGTTGATGATTCTGTTATTGAGGCGGCGGTTGTAGACGGTGCAGGAAGACTAAAGCAGATTATTCATGTTATTTTGCCTACAATTCTGCCTACTATTATAACAGTATTTATTTTAAATCTCGGTTCGGTTTTAAATGCCGGCTTTGACCAGATTTATAACCTGTACAATCCTACAGTTTATAATGTTGCAGACATAATAGACACATACAATTTAAGACAACTCCAGCAATTGGATTATGCAAAAGGTACGGCAGTGGGCTTGTTTAAGTCAGTGGTTGGTATGGTGTTTGTATTAGGTGCCAATTACATAACCAATAAGCTGACAGATAAAGAAATGGGAATAATGTAAGGGGGCGATGATATGAAAAGAACAAAGGGAGAAAAAATATTTAATGTTTTTAATATAGCATTGCTTTCTATGTTTGCTATTGTGTGCCTGTATCCTTTCTGGTATACAGCAGTATTGTCAATAAGCAGTACGGCTGATGCTGTTAAGGAAGGGTTACATTTGTTCACATTAAATCCCGATTTGAATGCATACCGACAGGTTTTATCAGACGAAAATATTTTGTTTGCTTACGGTAATACACTTTTCAGAACCATATTGGGTACTGCGTTAGCATTACTTGTTACTCTGATGTATGCGTACGGACTTAGCCGTAAGGAAATGCCTGCAAGAAGGCTGTTGTCGTTTTTACTGATATTTACCATGCTTTTTTCGGGAGGAACAATACCGACATACCTTATTATTAAAAACCTGAAGCTTTTAGATAACAGATGGGTTTACATATTACCGTGTTTAATTACGGCATACAATGCGATTATTGCAAGGTCATTTTTCATGTCAATTCCTGAATCTTTGCATGAGTCGGCAATTCTTGACGGTGCGTCAGAATTTCGGATATTCTTCGGCATATATATCCCTCTGTCAAAGCCTATTATTATGACTTTGCTTTTGTGGATTGCGGTGGGACACTGGAATTCGTGGTATGATGCCATGATTTATATTAATGATGACAGTAAAATCCCGATGCAGTTATTGCTTCAAAGAATGGTTGAAAACAGCAGAACAACTGTTATGAATTCATCTTTGGATGCAAGTGCTGTAACGGTTATGCCTGCAACAATCAGGTCAGCTACGATTATTGTTGCAGTATTACCAATCCTTGCAGTTTATCCGTTCATACAGAAATATTTTATGAGCGGAGTAATGCTGGGTGCAGTAAAGGGGTGATAGAGCAGTATATTGATTTTGTGTAAAACAGGATAAAAAATATGAAGGAGTGTAAAAAAATGAAGAAAATTTTTGGTTTAATTGTTTCTTTGTGTATGCTGGTGTCGTTGGTTGCACCTGTTACATACGCAGAGGAGGCTGCAATAATTGCAGGCGGCTACTGGGGTGTGGCAGAAAACGGACAGGGAACAGGCAATGCTGATTTGGCGGCTGTACCTGAAGATATAGTAAGAGACAATTACAAGTGGACAATAGATTCAAACGGAGTATTTACCTTTGAGGCAGTAAGTGAGGATGCTGATGAAATAGGAAATCAGCAAAATCCTGATAACAACCCATGGAAGGACTATAAGGGACAAATCACAAAGGTTATAATCCCTGAGGGAGTTGTTCAGGTAGGCGGAAGACTTTTTGAGTGGTATAACACGGGTCTTACAGAGGCAGTTTTACCTGAAAGCTGTGAAGTGCTGATGGGGGCATTTGTGGGCTGTCAGCAGCTTACAAAAATCAATATTCCTAAAAATATAAAGGAACTAAAGCTCGGTCATACAGGCATTGGCGGAAGTGTTAATCTTCCCGAAACTGTTGAAACCGTAAGAACAGAAGATTTTATAGGAACAGGAATATCTGAATTAACGGTGAATGGTTCAGATATTCAGGCAAATGCATTTATGAATTGTCAGGGTATGAAAACAATTAATATTTTTGGTGATTCAATAGTTGATAACTATGCTTTCCATAATAATGTACAAATAAGTAAAATAGTTATCGGACCTGGTGTAACCTTTAATAAATATGCGATTGCGGCACATACGGAAAAGGTTGATGGGGTATATCCCGAAACAGCAGAATTGCCGGGTAATGTAGTATATGCGACAGTATATGGTGTGAGCGGAACATCTGCCGAGGAATATGCAGATTTTCATAATCTGAAATTTGTTCCTATGGACGATATAGGCTCATGCGGAGAATTATCATATAATGTTACCGACAATATTTTAACTATTTCAGGTGAGGGCGAAATTCCTGATTATGAGACAGGAAAAGCACCGTGGTATGCAGTAGCTGATGAAATCAGAACAATTAAAATTGAAAGCGGAGCAACATCAATTGGTGCAAATGCTTTCTATGGTCTTTCGAATGTAAAGAATGCAATAATTCCAAATGGTGTAGTTTCAATTGGTGCAGGTGCATTTGCGCTTTGTGATAAGCTTGCGGCGGTTGTAATTCCTGACAGTGTTACATCAATCGGAGCGGACGCTTTTTCAACTGCTACCGCAGCTTGTGTTGGTATAAATTCAGCTTATGCAAATACCGACGGATATAAGACATATACTGACGGTGTAGCCGGGGATACTGCACTCAATCCTACAGGGTCAGTAAATTGGGCAGTTTATGGCGGTGATACTCTTGTTATCAGCGGTTCGGAATATTTAGTGAATTCAGAACCGGAGTCGTACAGTTGGGCAGAATATGCAACCGGATTAAAAACGATGATTGTTGACTATGGTATAACCTCTTTACCGAATTATCTGTTTGGATATAAAGAAGGAGTAATTGAGTATGCAGCAGCACAAACTGTAGTAATTGCTGATACGGTTACAAATATCTCTCATAATTTGATTGCAGGAGCGTATAACATAAGCAGATTGGATTTATCAGGTAAGTCGAATTCAATCGCACATTATGTTACAGGTGATAGGAAGGGATTTGCTAATTTAAAAACATTGGTTATCCCAAAAACTCTTAAATGGACATCGGCAAGCCTTGCTCTGAACAACCTGACCGGACTTGAAAACCTGATATTTGAAGACGGGTTTAATGGATTTGAATGTACTAATTCATCAAACTGTTGGACAGCATTTATCAGGCAGACAGGTGATGATTTAAAGAGTATAACTATACCTGCAAGCATAACCAATATACCGGCATATACGTTTACTGAAATATGGGGACTTGAAAGAATAGAGGTTTTAAATCCCGAAACAACAATTAACGAAAATGCTTTCTCAAATTGTAACAATGCAAATGTAACTGTTGTTTGTGCAGTAGGCTCACAAGCAGAGGCTTATGCAAAGGCACAAGGTATGAAAACGGAAACCTATATAGGTCAGGGAACGCTTGAAAACGGTGTAACATGGATAATTAATGATGAAGGCGTTTTGAAGCTGTCGGGCAATGGTTCAACCGGTGATTATACAGTTGAAAACCCTGCTCCATGGGCAAGTGTTGCTGATGAAATCACAAGCATTAAGGTGGAGAACGGTATAACAGCAATCGGTGCTTATGCATTTGCAAATCTTGTTAATGCAACTGAAGCAACAATTGCAAAGAGTGTTACAGAGATTGGTGAAAATGCATTCCAAAACCACAATGAAAATCTTGGTATTTTGTGTGAGAGCGATGCAGTTAAGGCATATGCCGAGGCTAACGGAATTAATGTTATAATCGGCGGAACACTGTCCTCAGGAGTTATGTGGAAAATAGATGGAGACACCTTGAGAGTTTACGGCGAGGGAGAAATTCCGGGAGATATCTGGAGTGCTAACACCACCGAAAGACCGTGGAAAGAGGTAACAGGCTACGCAAGCAATATTAAAAAGATAATAGTTGATGAGGGTATTACAAAGATTTCAGGATATGCTTTTGCAGAAGCATTTGCTGTTGAGACAGTAGTTCTCCCGTCATCACTCACTACAATAAGCAATGGAATGTTCCACAAGGGATACAGTCTTGAATTTATTGAAATTCCTGAAAATACATCAAATGCAGATGGTGTAGTATCTCCGGGAGCGTTGGAGAGAGCGGTAATATTAAGTAAGAGCTTCTCATCAGTTCACAATATTCAGGGTGATAATTATTCAGAGGATTATACAGTATATTGCTATGCTGATTCACCTGCATATACAAAGGCTGTTGAAAAAGGTCTCAATGTTGAAACAATTAAAGCTACAGGCAGTGATGGTAATATCAGCTGGGTTGTTACAAATGAGGGAACACTTGAAATTTACGGACTTGGCGATTTGGCAGAGTTAACATCTGCACCATGGTCAGAATATGCTGCTGATATTGAGAAGATATTTATAGAAGAGGGAATAACAGGTGTTGGTACAGGTTTATTTGCAGGTATTGACGGAGCATATATTGAATTACCCGACTCTGTTACAGCGTTGTCAGTAAATGCCATAACTGCAACAAATTCAACTGTAAGAGTTCCTGTATATGTTAAGGCAATTGCAGAGGGTGCGTTTGATGCATCAACAACAATTTATTCATATAAGAATGCGTATGCACTTGAATACGCAAAGGCAAACAGTCTGAATTATGATGAAAGAGAATCACTGAGAATACTTGCAGTAGGAAACAGCTATACGCAGGATTCTACGATGTATTTGTGGAATATTGCAAACGACCTTGGAGCAGAGGATGTAATAGTTGGAAGAATGTTCCACGCAGGCGCAAGACTTTATGAGCATTGGAGAGCTGCTCAAAAATTAGAAGGATATGAGGACTACTATCTGTACACAGAGCAGACCTCTGATGACGGTGAAGTGGCAATTGAAGGTGTTTCGCTTGAATATGGTGTTACTGCTCAGGATTGGGATATTATAGTATTACAGGCATGGTATCCTGAGGCTTGCTATGGACTAAACGGCGGAATTGTTGACGGTTCTGACGTGGCAGATGAAGAGTGGTTAGACCTTTTAACAAATTACTTTAAGGAAACTGCAACAAATGAGAATGTTGAGCTTGGATTTAACATGATTTGGTCGCAGGAGAGACAGTTATCAGAAGAGACACCAAACGATACTGCAAATGGCAATAACAACAGATTTAATGAAGGTGACACAATCGGTGATTGGGAGTATATCATGAGTCAGACAAATGCATTTGTTGCAAGCAATTCTGATTATAAGTATGTTATTCCTGTTGGCACAGCTATTGAAAATGCAAGAACAAGCTATCTTGCAGGATTAAGAGGTGCAACATCAGCAAGTGATATGAAGGGCGGATTGCAGAGAGACGCTGTTCACTTAAATGATATTGGTAAGTATATTGCGGGTATGACATGGGCTAAAACCTTAAAGCCTGAGTGGAATGTTGAGGATATTGATTTTATTCCTGATGTGACATATAGCGCTACATCAGATAAGATTATAGACGCTCATATCCAAATGACAGCTAAGGAAGCGGTTAAAAATGCAGTAGCTGATTGGGATACAGTAACAACATCAAAATATCCATACAGAATTATGAAGTATGAAAACGATAATGTAACAGTAGCTGTTTCCAATGCAGTAAGAAATGTATGGGGAGAGGATAGGTCTGTATCTGCGAAGCTTATCTTTGCAGAATATACAACAGATGATAAGCTTGTTAAGGCGTTGCCTGTTGATGCGGTATTAACATATGATGAAGTGATTGACGGTCAATCAACTCAACTGAATAACCAATACATGAAAAACATTTTCCCTGATAACGGATTTACAACTTCAGAGGGTAATGTTGTAAAGGTTATGCTCTGGGATGGTTTAACAGGCTTGACTCCTTTGTGCGATGCGTTTATAAAATAATTTGACTTAAATTGTATGGGGCAGTTACCCTGCCCCATACAAAAATTACTTGAAAGGGAAAATAAATGAGTAAATTACCTACAAAAAGACAGAAAGAATTTTTAGACTGGGAGCTTGGTGTGTTCTTTCATTTTGGACTAAGAACATTTAATGATATGAAGGATTGCGACAAGTTACAGCAAGACATAAATACATTTAATCCTGAAAATCTTGATTGTGAGCAATGGATTAAAACCATAAAGGAAGCAGGAGCTAAGTATGCTGTATTTACAGCAAAGCACCACGACGGTTTTGCTCTGTGGCCTTCAAAGTACACTGAGTATTCGGTGAAAAATGCTCCGTGGAAAAACGGAAACGGAGATGTTGTTCGTGAATTTGTAGACGCCTGCAGAAAATATGATATTA
>JAFQNU010000239.1 GCA_017420825.1 Clostridia bacterium | reverse complement strand
TGACGAGCCTGAATGTGGTCTTACACAGGACGTTATCGACAGCACAGATGTTTTAATCTGGTGGGGACATATGGCACATCATGAGGTTCCTGAAGAAATAGTAGACAGAGTTCAGGAGGCAGTGTTAAAGGGAATGGGAATGATATTCCTACATTCTGCACACCACTCAAAGCCTTTTAAGAGATTAATGGGTACAACCTGTAATCTTTGTTGGAGAGAAGACGGAGATTTGGAAAGGGTATGGGTTGTTAATCCGGGACATCCTATTGCACAGGGAATTGATAAATATTTTGAAATAGACGATGAGGAAATGTATGGCGAGCCGTTTGGTATTCCTGAGCCTGAGGCACTTGTATTCCTCGGCTGGTATGAGGGAGGAGAAGTATTCAGATCAGGCTGTTGCTATACAAGAGGAAATGGTAAAATATTCTATTTCCAACCGGGACATGAATCATATCCTGTATATTATAATGAGAGCGTTCAAAAGGTTATAAAAAATGCTGTAAGATGGGCAGTGCCTGTTAACAGAGCAGATAAGCTTGAATGTCCTCATGTTGAAAAGATAGGTAAATAATTAGTGAGAGCCGCCTTGCGTTATAAGTAAGGCGGCTTTGTTCATGCGGTGTTGCAAAACAGTTCAGAGCTAATGTTTTTTGCGCACTTGTTAATATGCAGGTATGTAATTTCTACCCTCCTTATTTTTATTTGCATAATTAAAAAAGTGCACAGCCAAGCCATGCACCGAAAAATGCAGGACTTAGTTTAGTTGACAGTCAAAACTTCACACAGTAGTTTAATATCCACATGCGAAAAAAGCCATGCATTTTTACCGAAATAAAAAAACACGTGAATATTAAAACATTTATTAAGTTTTGACTGTCAACTACTATTATAGCATAGTCTTTTTGTTTTGTCTATACTTTTTAATACAGAAAAAAATAAAAATATGTGGAAAAAGTGGAATTATTGTGATATACTTATATTAACAGGACAAAATTGTGGAGGTAATCTCGATGGACAGGCTTGATGAATTAATGGAAGTATATTTTAAAGATATATCGGGAAAAATTACGGAAAACGGAGACATAATAGGTGTATTTAACAACATGCCTGTAAGTGCGTTGCGAAAATGTATGTGGGTTGCATACTCATTGTTTTTTGACAAAGATGTGAAAAACCATGAAAGGGCAAACAAAATAATAAAAAAACGTAGCTTTACAAATGACGGATTTTCTCACTATACATCCATGATAGCTTTGCAGATGATTTTAAAGCATAAAAGTAAGCTTGAAAAAGATGCATTTGATAAGCTATTTGAGCATATATGTTTAGTAATTGTTCAAATGATTGACAATAAGGAATACGAGTATGGGGGAGTAAATGACAGTGAACCATGTATATCTTCATGTGTTGCAATAGTTGGAGGGGAGTTTACGGGAAACAGGCGAGCTGTTGAATGGGGAATAAAAAATCTTAAACAGATGTGTGCTTTACTTGAGAGAAGAGGATTAGTAAGTGAGTTTGTAAGCCAGATATATACACCCACTCAGATGTTAGCAATGGCAGAAATAGTCAATTTTGCAAAGAATGAAGAAGCAAAAAGAATTGCGTTATATCTTGAAAACAGGCTTGCACATAGTTTTTTTGCATTTTATCACAATGGAATGGGAAAGGTGTGCGGACCATATTCAAGAGGCTCGGAGCTTGAGAGCATGGGTTATGCTCATATGGGGGATATGTTGCTGTACTGTATAATTGGCAGAAAGACAATTTCAGCTCTGGACGAATTATTTAGTAAAGAAAAGATGAGCAAATTGGTTCATGGAAGTAAATGGTTTCAGTCAATGCAGTATGTCTGGATATCGCAGTGCAGGTATCATATAAATGATGAAATAATACAGGAAGCAATGGAGAGAAAATTCCCTTATGAGGTGAGGGGGAGCTGTGAATTTTCATCATCAAGAGACGATTTAGAGGATGGAAAAAACGATGTAATTTATTCGGCAAGTGAAAATGAGGTAAGCTGTTACATGACAGAGGAATATGCTGTCGGAGTAAACAGGGTACCGTTTCATAATGGTGTTAACAGTGAAATTCTGCATATTATGTGTAAAAAGAGAGAAATTATTGAACATTCTAAAGATTTGCAGACAGTATATCTTCGCTATGTTGTAAACAATGATGTGCCTGAAATAACAAATATGTTTTGGGACAGGGGAAGAAAGCTTGGTCTTGTAAATAAAAATATGGGTTTTATAGGCTATAAGCCGACAGAGCGTATTGTAGGGAAAAATGTAAGGAGCTTAAAGCTTTGTATCGTAATAGAGAGAGTCTATGAGGGAGATTTGGAGGTTGAGCAGAATGGTAATGAAATATATATTCGCATACATAATACATATGTAATGTTTTATGCAATGAATAATGGAGGTGAGGTAAAAATAGAAAATGCAAATGATAATACGCTGATATCTCTATACAATTATTTTGGTGAAGAAAAAGAACTTACAGCAGACTATTACTTTGGTATGATAAATGGATTGGTTTTTCATGTGACGGATTCGTCAGAATGTAGTTTTGAGGAATTTAAAAGGTATAAAAGAAGAATTTCAGACAGGATTTTCAAAACCTCACATTCGAGACAGTCGTATATGAGAAATGTATTCTTTGAATGTGGAGAAAAAAGTATCGAGCTTGAATATGATACGGAATGTAACGGTGTGAAATACAGTCTTATTGATGATAAGCCTGCAGATACAATATATTATTATGACAGTGTTAATGGTGAATATACACCAAAGAAATTAAGAAATAAAATTCGGGTTGATTTTTAATCAGCCCGAATTTTGTCTTAGTTTTCTTACATATAACTGATATTCCTTTGGAGTCATACCGACCTGCAGTTTGAACATTCTTGTAAAGGTAGTTGCGTCATTAAAACCGCAGGAAAAAGCCACTTCACTGACATTTACGGTATCGCTTTGTAAAAGTCTTTGTGCTGTTGCAATGCGATACTGATTTAAAAGCTTTATAGGGGACAATCCATATTGTTTTTTAAAGCATCTGCTAAGATATGATTCACTTGTGTTAATAAGAGCTGCAAGACCTGCACAGTCAATATTGGTTGAGTAGTTTTTACATATATAATCATAAATCAGCTTCATGTTTGTTTTTGTATTATTATGGCTGATTGGTATGCTGTTCCTTGACTCTGACGAAAGGTGAATATTACTCAGGTTAATAAGAATTAAAGAGAGCAGTGATGTTGTGTATTCGTGATAAAGAAGTGAGTTTGGGTCGGCACTGACAAGCATTTCAAGAAAGTAATTAAGAGTTTTACTTTCGTAGCTTGTAAGCTCAAGAACCAATGCGTCAAAGCAAGAGGTAATGGTTTCAGAATTTATACCTGTCAGCTTATTCATAAGGGTTTGTGATATATTTATTAATATTCTGTTGTGTGATATATTGTTTGAAGATGATGTACTGTGCATAACATTTGGCGGTATCAACGCAATATTATCACGTGTCAGCTTTATTGATTTGTAGTTGTTTATAACAATATTTTTTTCACCTGATAAAACGTAGAGCATCTCATAATGTGAATGATAGTGAGAATTACCCATAGTTAAAGTACCGGGATAGTACATTTTTTCAATTGCGAAATCCTTGCCGTTAGTAAGTAAGTCAATAGTACTTTTATCCATAAAATACCGGTTGCACCTCCTGTAAAATTGTTGTTATAATACTATTGTACAACACTTTTTTTACTTGTCAATAAAAAGTTCAGAAATTCTAAGATATTTCGTTACATAGGATAGAAATTATATGGAAAATAACCATTTAATATGTTATAATTAAATAAAGAGATGTAAAGGGGGTATCCCCTTTATGTTCTATTACATAGAACATAAATACATACTTAGTTGTAAAAATTCATGCAAGAATTGTAGAAAACATTAAAGGAGGGCTCTTTATGAGGAAAAAAATAGGTTTATGGTTTACAGTGCTGGCAATGGTACTTAACTGTACGGCAGTGGTGCTTGCGGCAGAGAACAAAACTCTTGATATCGGTTATGTCAATAGTGTAGTTAATACGATAACCGGTAGCCGTGCGGCATCATTGTGTACATACGAAATTGGAGGTAAGGACTATTTATACATCGGAATAGGAGATAATGCTGCTGATAAGGGTGGTGTTATGGTATGTGATATTACAAATCCTGAGGATATAGAGAATGTTCAGCAGATTAGTGCAGGAGATATAAATATCGGTGTGTATAATCATCAGCTTGCAGTATCTGACGGATATCTGTTTGTAGCAAACGGAAGGTCAAACTTTGCTGTTGAAGCATATAAGCTTAAAAATGACGGAACAGTTGATATATCTTCAAAGAAAACTATAATAGCGACAGCTTATGGAAACAGGGTAAGACAGATACAAATAGTTGATGATTATCTTTTTGTCGGAACTCATGGAGCTGGTGACGGTACTAATGACGGTATAATAGTAATGGATATATCAGATGTTGATGACGGTGCGGTACAGCTTGCGGAAAAAAATAAATTCGGCGCACATTCCTTGGAGGTTGACAGGGTCGGAGATATGTACAGAATGTACTGTATACAAAGAACAAAACAAGGAAATGATTCAATATATAAAGTCAGCATAATGGACTATAACCCACAAACAAAGTCTATAATAGAGCAGTCTGCACTGTTGGTAGATGATTATGGATTGGGTTCGGGAAGTGTAAGCGATATTTTTGTTATTGATGATGAGCATATTGGAGCAGTAGATACGACTGTTGGAAGCACAACACCGATGGTTATTTTCAACACAAAAAATCCTTCAGCACCATATGCTGAAATATCAACTGCCGCAGGCAGAGGACAAAGCGGTATCTCGCTTGGTGACGGATATATTATATTTGGCGGTGTTCAAAATGGTGCAGTTCTTTATAAGCTTGACTTTGATGAAGATACAGCAACAAAAGTTAAGGGATTTACAGAAGGTATAGGCGGTCAGAACTATCGGATGCTTGAGTATAAAGGAAATCTTTATATTGCGGCAAACGGAACAATTGGTGTGTATAAGCTCTGGACAAGTGCAGAGCTTGAGGACATCGAAATTGTAAACGACGGTATTTTAAATATTAAGGCGCAGGTTTCATGCGGTGCGGAGGACAGTGTTGTTCTTTACATAAATGGTGAGGAAACAGATGTCACTGATAGGCTTTCCGGCGGAAAGCTTGATTATACAACTGATATTACTTTAGCAGACGGAGAATATGACGCTGTTATTGCAGTTGTAAGAAATGGTGAGGCTGTTGTTGAGGACTCAAAGAAATTTACAGTTAAGAAGACAAAACAGCTTGTAATTGATGTTGATAATCTGAATGTGGCTGAGCTTACAGGAAAGGTTATAAACTCTCATAAGAGAGGCTCGGAGGCAGCAACACTTTATGCGGTTGTTTATAATGCTGACGGTTCGATGGTAAAGAGCTATCCGAATAGCATTACAGAGCTTGGGGTAAATGGAGAACAAAGCTTTGAAATAACTCTTGATGCGGCAATCTCAAACGGACAGATAATAAAGCTGTTTACAGTAACACAAAGCGGTAAGGTTATATCTGAGACTGTTGAGAATGGTGTGCAAAGCTTTAACACAGACAGCACAAATATTCCGGCTGTTGTTGCCGAAAAGGTAAATATGTTTGCAGAAATCACTCCTTCATCAGTTGTAAAAATAAGCGGAAAATCATGTATTGAGAGTGTGCAGGATATATATGTAACAGTTTATAAGCCTGACGGTGCGGTAGATTATATAAATACATTCAAATCAAATGAAGACGGAAGCTTTTATCTTGATTATCAGCTTGTCGGCGGTGTTGAAGGACAGAATTACACAATAAATGCATATGCGTCAGCTGACAGTGTTGTATCAGGTGAGAGATTTGTTTCCTATTATACACAGGAAACAATTGATATAGCACTTGCGGCAATGTTAACAGCAACAGGGGAAACCTTTGATACGGTTATAAAGAACGAAAGCTATGTGAGCGGTGACGAAACATATAATTTGAAAAATATCTACAATTTAGATACTTCTGTTTATGATGGTTTAGAACCGGAGTATAAGAAAGCTGTAGCAGGTGAAATTGCAGGAAAAACATACTTAACAATTGCAGCGCTAAACAGTGCATTTGATGCTAAAGTAAGTGAGCAAAAGATACTCATGGACAAGGCAAACGCAATAAAGGATGCAATTAAAGCCGTAAATTCAGCAAGTGCTGACACCATGGAAAAGGCATTAGGTGATGCAACAGATGTTTTGGGACTTACCTTTAACAAGCTTTATACAGACTGGCTTGATACGGATATGAAAACAAATCTCTACACTAACTGGCTGTATAATAAGGGCTTTACAACAGCTGAACAGATAAATACAGCAATCAAAGAAGGAACTGCAGTTGAGTATATAAAGCTGGCACAGTATTCTGAGGTTGTTGATGAAGAAATAATAGAGACTTATTGGGAGGAGCTTGGTTTAGATAGCTCTTATGTAAATAAATATGAGGACTACGGATATAATGCAAGAGTTTCGATAATAAAGGATTTTCTTGGTAGCTGTGAAAATATAACAGCATATACATCTGTATCAAGTGAATTTACTGACGCAGTATCAGATTACAAAAAGCCATCATCAGGTGGCGGAAGCAGCGGCAGCAGCAGCGGCGGTGTTGTAATTCCACCGTCATCAGCAGTTACAGCTCCGGGTGAGCTTTCAAATGCCGACATGATTTCAGATGATGTATTAAAGCTTGAAAAAACAAACCCATTTGGTGACGTATCATTTGACGATTGGTATTTTGAAGCAGTGTGTGCATTAAATGAAAAGAAGATAGTAGAGGGAATAACCGACACTGAATTTAAGCCGAATGATAATGTAAAGAGGGAAGAGCTTGTTAAAATGATTATGTCTGCATATAACAGAGTTGACTACAATGCCGAAACTCCGTTTACAGATACAGCCAAGGGCAGATGGCATTATGCTTATATTGCGTCTGCACACAAGCTTGGAGTTATTAACGGAATAAGTGAGAATAAGTTCGGAGTTGGACTTGAAATCACAAGAGAGGATTTGGCTAAAATTGTTTACGGTGCGATGACAGCAATGGGAGAAACCTTTGAGGAAGGTAATGCTGATTTTGCTGATATGAGCAGTGTAAGTGATTATGCGGCTGACAGCGTTAAGGCTTTAAGCAAAGCAGGAATATTTACCGGCTATGAGGATAACACCTTCAGACCAAAGGCAAAGGTTACAAGAGCAATGGCTGCTCAGGTTATCTATAGAGTATTGAATTACTAATCAGGAGGGGGATGACAATATGAAAAAAATTATTTCTATGCTTTTAGTATGCTGTATATCGGTATCATTGCTGTTTGTACAGGGAGTGGCATACGCACAGGACATTTACAGCGATTACTATTATGATGTTTTAAAGGCTCTTGAAATTGATGTTAAAAATTCAGATGATGATTACATAACAAAGGGAGAATTTTGTGAGATAATTGCAGACCTTATGTGTGTAGACACTGACTACGATACAAGTAAGCTTTATTTCAGAGATGTATCACAGTCTTATAAAAACTATAAAGCTATAACCGCTCTTGCAGAGCAGGGATACATTGTCGGAGACGATAAGGGAAGATTTTATCCTGATGAGTCGCTTACTCTTGATGTTGCAAAGGTAATGCTTGTAAGATGTCTTGGCTATGAGCTTAATTCACAGGTTATAGGCGGCTGGCTTATAGGCTACAACAAGATAGCAAACAGTCTTGATTTAGGTGAGGGCGTTGGTAAGGTTTCAGCGGAAGGACTCACAGCAAATCAGGTTAACAGATTAATATACAATGCCTTGCTAACACCTACATGTGAGCTTGATTTAACTGATAAGGTAACACAAAAGGGTATTACACTTGGTGAAAAGCTTTATAATGCAGTTGAAATTAACGGAATAGTTAATCAGACTGTGTTCACAGGATTAGATGTTGTTGAAGGCTCATTAGAGGGAACAGCATTGATTGGTGAACAGAGTGTTTACACAGGTGAAATAAAAGCAGAGAATTATCTTGGCTACACAGTTCGTGCAATGGCGGTTGAAGAAGATGATGAATATACACTTATTGCAATCGTAAAGGACGAGAGAAATAGCGAATTAGTTCTCGATTACACTGAAATAGAAGAAGAGGTAACAACAGACAGAATAAAATATTTAAGAGCAGAAGATTCAAGAATTAAAAATGCCGACCTTGACAGAAATGCAAGCGTTATTTATAACTATCAGAAGCTTAATAAATTTACAGCAGACGATTTAAAAATCAATAACGGTTATATGACTCTTATTGATAATGATAAGGACGGAGAATACGACGTTATTCATGTATATGAATATAAAACCTATGTGGTTTCGGGTGTTGAAACATCAACCGGTGAAATATACGACAAATACGGCTATGATGCACTTGAAACAGAAGAAAATACAATAATAATGAACAGCTACGGCTATAAGGTTGACGTATCAACAATCGTAGAGGACAGTGTGTTGTCAGTATTTTTACCAAAGGTAAAAAATGACAGATCGTATACTGTAATCATGGTATCGGGCTATGAGCCTGTTGAGGGTAAGGTAACGTCATATCAGACAGATGAAGATGGAATTGTAACTGCAAAAATAAATGGTGAGGAATATATAATTGATTCAAGATACCTTGAGGTATCAAGCGCACAAAACTCACGTTTTAAAAAAATCCAGATAGGCTCATCGGGAATATTCCTTTTAAATAAGGATATGTTAATCAGCGGCTTCG
>JAFQNU010000238.1 GCA_017420825.1 Clostridia bacterium | reverse complement strand
TAAATGAAAAAGAACTTGAATTTTCAAACAAGCTTGACCAATACAAGCAAAAGTTTATTGATGCAATGGATGATGATTTAAACACTGCAGATGCTATTGCTGCAATATTTGATATTGTGTATGCATCAAATACCGATTTATCAACAGACGAAAAAAATTCAGAAGAAATAATAAACAAGGCTCTCGGTGTGATTTCTGAGCTTGGAGAGGTTTTAGGCTTATTTAATAAAAGCAAATCAGACTCTCTTGATGCTGAAATTGAGGCATTAATTGAAGAACGTAATAAAGCAAGACAGGAAAAGGACTGGGCAAAGGCTGATGAAATCAGAGATAAGCTCAAGGCAATGAATATAGTTTTAAAGGATACACCGATGGGAGTTAAATGGAGCTATGAAAACTGATAATATAAATCCCTCACAGCTCTCCCCTCTTGTGCTTGCATACATCGGAGACGGAGTATATGAACTGTATGTGCGTAATAAAATAATTTATGCACACCCCGATATGCCCCCGCACAAGCTACATATTCTATCAAGCTCACATGTAAAAGCAGCTGCTCAAAGCAAATCAATGCTTGCAATAGAGCCAATGCTTACCGAAGAAGAGCTTGCAATATATAAAAGAGGCAGAAATGCAAAATCGGCAACAGTACCGAAAAATGCTGATGTGACGGATTATCGAAGAGCGACCGGCTTTGAAGCGCTAATCGGTTACTTATATCTTACAAAAAACTCCGACAGGTTAGATGACTTAATGGAAATTGCATATAATACTTCAGTAAATTAAATATAAAACAGAAAGGAATTCTAAAAATGGACAAAAAAAGAATTTGCGAACTATCCATAATCGCAAACAAGGTGCGTAAAAACGCACTGACAGCGGTTTACACACCAAACTCAGGACACCCCGGCGGTTCATTATCAATTGCAGATATTCTAACACTGCTTTATTTTGAGGTAATGAACATTGACCCAAAAAATCCTCAAAATCCAGACAGAGACAGATTTGTATTGTCAAAAGGACATACTGCTCCTGCCCTATACTCGGTACTGGCAGAGCGTGGATTTTTCCCTGTTGATGATATTAAAACCTTCAGAAACATATCAAGCTATCTGCAGGGACATCCTGATATGAAAGGAGTTCCCGGAGTTGATATGTCAACAGGCTCACTCGGACAAGGTGTTTGTGCCGCAGGCGGTATGGCTCTTTCTGCAAAACTTGATAATAAGGATTTCAGAGTTTACACAATCCTCGGAGACGGCGAGCTTGAAGAGGGACAGGTATGGGAGCAGGCTATGTTTGCCGCTCACTATAAGCTGGACAACCTCACTGCATTTATTGACTTTAACGGTCTGCAGATTGACGGTGATGTTACACAGGTTATGAATCCTACTCCGATTGATAAGAAATTTGAAGCATTTGGCTGGCATGTTATAACCTGCTCCGCTCATGACTTTAATGAGCTTGAGAATGCTGTAAATGAAGCAAAAAATACCAAAGGCAAGCCAACAGCAATTATCATGAAGTCTGTTAAGGGTAAAAATGTTTCATTTATGGAAAATCAAGCCGGTTGGCATGGCGCTGCTCCAAATAAAGAACAGTATGAACAGGCAATTACCGAGCTTGATGAAATTATTAATAAATTGGAGGTAGAATACAATGGCTAAAAAAGCAACCAGAGAATCCTATGGCGCAGCACTTGTTGAGTACGGTGCTGACAAATCGGTGATTGTACTCGATGCCGATTTATCAAAATCAACTAAAACAGAAATGTTTAAAAAGGCATATCCTGAAAGATTTATTAACATGGGTATTGCAGAGTCTAATATGATGAGCGTTGCCGCAGGTCTTGCATCAACAGGCAAGACAGTGTTCGCATCTTCATTTGCTATGTTTGCCGCAGGCAGAGCCTTTGAGCAGATAAGAAACTCAATTTCCTATCCTAATTTGAATGTAAAAATCGGTGCAACTCATGCCGGTATTTCTGTAGGTGAGGATGGTGCAACTCATCAGTGTCTTGAAGATATTGCTCTTATGAGAACCTTGCCGAATATGGTTATAATAAATCCTGCTGACGATATTGAGGCTATGCAGTGTGTTAAAGCAGCAATCGACCACAAAGGTCCTGTTTATATGAGATTTGGAAGACTTGCTGTTGAAGATATCAATGCTCCTGACTACAAGTTTGAATTGGGAAAGGGTGTTACCTTATCAGAAGGAAATGATGTAACAATCATAGCAACAGGTCTTATGGTTGGAGAAGCACTTAAAGCTAAGGATATGTTGAAAAACGACGGAATTAATGCCCGAGTTATAAATATCCATACAATCAAACCTATTGACGAAGAAATCATTGCAAAAGCCGCAAAGGAAACAGGTGCCATTGTAACTTGTGAAGAACACTACATTATGGGCGGTCTTGGAAGTGCTGTATGTGAGGTTGTATGCAACACATGCCCTGTTCCTGTTAAAATTATCGGCACAGACCGATACGGAAAATCAGGAAAGCCCGCTGACCTTATGGCAGAATACGGCTTAACTGCTGAAAATATTGTAAAAAATGCAAAGGAAGCTATTTCTAAAAAGGCTTAAATAAAAATTGGAGGTGTAATCGTGATTAAAACAATTGTTATTGCTTTATTATCGTTAATATTACTTTGCTCGTGTTCTGAAGAGCAAGAGTTTAAAACAACAATTTACCCCTCCGACATTCTTACCCCTACAGAGCTTGAGCCGTATGTCGGCTATTCACCTGTTATGACAGAGGAGACAAGCAGACGAGTTTCAACTGCAACCTATACAAGCGACCCTATCGGCACAGGTGATACGGTAATTGTAAAGGTATATCAAAAGAACCAACTGCAAACCGAGGAACAGGTCAGAGCATATTTTGATGAATGCCAAAATTCACGAAGTGACGCATTTTCAATTGATTCACTTGATGTTGATGCATATATCGCCTATCCGTTCATTCACTATTACACTAACGGATACCATGTTCAAATCGGAGCAGGCACAGGCTCAGATAACTTACAAAAAGCACTACTTATGAATTTAGCCAAGTTATCATACGAAAATCTCACCAAGCTTACAGGAATGAATATTGTAGAAGAATAAAACAAAATGCAGGAAAAACAACAACGTTTTTCTTGCATTTTAATGTAAACAGACAGGAGACAAACATGAAACAAAAAAACAATTTATTAACTCACCCTTTTATAATTGCTCTTATAGCACTTTTTTGCTGTGCCCTATGGGGCAGCGCAACACCATTTATAAAAATAGGCTATAGCCTTATTCTTCCCCATTCGGGAGTCCCTTCAACCATTCTTTTTGCAGGTATAAGATTTACTCTTGCCGGAATTTTTACCGTTCTTATATACAGCATAGCAAGACGGAAATTTCTGTTTCCAAAACCGAAAAATATTACCAAGGTAGCAACAATAAGCTGTTTTCAGACAATTATTCAATACATATTTTTCTATATCGGACTTGCAAACACATCAGGCGTTAAAGGCACTATTGCAAGCGGTTCATCTGCCTTTTTTACTGTTCTTATTGCTTGTCTTGTATTCAGATTGGAAAAAATCAGCTTTAAAAAAGTGTTTGCTTGTATTATAGGCTTTACTGGAATTATACTTATCAACATTAAAGGTCTTGATTTTACCATGAACTTTACAGGTGATTGTTTTGTTATATTTTCCGCTATATCCTATGCAATCTCCTCCGTTCTTGTAAAGATTTATTCTAAACATGAAGACCCTGTAATCATCAGTGGTTATCAATTTATACTCGGCGGAATAGTTATGTGTATAGTAGGACTTTTAATGGGCGGTTGGGTAATGTTCCCAAATGTAACCGCAATTGCAGTACTTATTTACCTTTCACTTCTATCTGCCTGCGCTTATTCATTATGGGGAGTTTTATTAAAATACAATCCTGTTTCAAAGGTTGCAATTTTCAGCTTTACAACTCCTGTTTTCGGAGTTTTACTCTCTAATCTCATGCTGAGTGAGCAAAGTAATGTTGAGCCTGTAAATCTTATTATAACCTTAGTCCTGATTTGCACAGGTATAATACTTTTAAATTATCAGAAAACAAAATAAGGTTACATAATCTCTTTATACAACATATTATGTTATAAAGAGGTGAAAGCTTATGTCTGATATAATTATAACAACAGGCTCTATAACAAGTGCAGTGAGGCTGAAAAAAAGACTTAATTTCCTGACACATATGAATACCGCTGTTATTCACACACCCACCTCTATAAATTCAGGTGGGTGTTCCTATTCTGTTAAAACCTCGCTTGCTAATCTTGATTTAATCAAAAAATTATATAATGAAAATAAAATTGTGTACAAAAAGATTTATTCAGAAGATGTGATAAACGGGGAGAGTGTTTTTCATGATTTATCTTGATAATGCGGCAACAACCCTAAAAAAACCCCTTTCACTCTACCCTGCTGTTTTAAAAAACACAATTATAAACAGTGCCAATGCCGGCAGAGGAGGACACTTTTACAGTATGAGAGCATCGGAGGGAATTTATGAAACAGCAGAGGCTATTTCAACACTTTTTAACATTCCTTCCCCTGAACAGCTTGCATTTACACCTAATGCAACATACGCCTTAAATTATGCAATACTCGGATTGCTGTCTCGTGACTCCCACGCAATAATAACCCAAATGGAGCATAACAGTGTTTTAAGACCTATTCACAAATCCTGTGACTACACTGTTATCAAAGCTGACAGACATGGAAATATCCGACTTACTGATATAAAAAAATCAATCCGTAAAAACACAAAGCTTATTGTCTGTACTCATGCTTCCAATGTTTGCGGTACGATTATGCCTATTGAACAAATCGGAAAGCTTTCCCGCTCCCACGGCATACCTTTTTTGGTTGATGCAGCTCAAAGTGCAGGAAGTATTCCGATTGATGTTGAAAAATTATGTATTGACCTTCTTGCCTTTTCAGGGCATAAGGGCCTTATGACTCCCATGGGCGTCGGTGGCTTGTATGTGCGAGAGGGAATTAAGCTTAATCCAATAATTACCGGCGGTACAGGAAGCCTGTCCCAAAGTCTGACACAGCCTGATTTTATGCCTGATATTCTGCACAATGGTACTCTTAATGCCCCTGCAATTATATCCGCAAAAAAATCGGTTGACTTCATTTTAAAACAAACACCGCAAGAAATAGGTAAAAAAGAACATTTCCTTGCATCAAGGCTTTTTGAAAACTTAAAAAACATGGATAATGTCACTGCTTACGGTAGCTTTGAAAAAGGTAATCATAACGGCACTGTTGCATTTAATGTTTACGACTATGACAGCGTACACACATCTGAAATTTTAAATGATAAATTCAAAATATGTACACGTGGCGGCTGGCATTGCGCATACCCTGCTCATCAGGCTTTAGGCACAGAAAAAAAAGGAGCTGTTCGTGCAAGCTTTGGCTTTTTTAACTCCGTGTCTGATGTTGCAAAGCTTACCGATGCAATTTACTTTATATCAAAAAACAAGTCTTTCTTTTAATTTAAAAATTCAGGCGGTGATACAGCTTGTGCATCACCGCCCGTTTATATCTGTTCACCTGTCAAATCATATTCACTCGCATCAAGAATTTTCACCTTTACAACGTCTCCAAAGCTTACTTCATCACAAGCTCCAAAGTACACCGTAGAATCAACCCCTATGCTGTCTGCCCTTGTTCTTCCGTAAAAGAGAAAGCTTTCCTCCTCATAACCTTCAACCAATACATCAACAACAGAATTTATTTTCTCTTTATTTTTTTCAAGCGATATTCCTTGTTGAAGTGTCATAAGCTTATCAAGCCTTTCCTGCTTTACTTCCTCATCTATCTGGTCAGGGAAATCAGCTGCAGGCGTATCCTCCTCTTTAGAGTAAGCAAAAACACCCATTCTGTCAAATTTTATCTCTTTAACAAATTCATATAACTCATTAAATTCTTCCTCTGTCTCTCCCGGGAATCCGACTATTATAGATGTTCTGACAGACACATCCGGCATTGCCTGACGTATTTTATTTATTTTGGAAATAATCTCTTCCCTGTTTGTTCTTCTCGCCATACGTCTTAGGATTCTGTTATTTATGTGCTGAATAGGCATATCAATGTAATTGCAAATTTTATCATGCTTTGCCATTGTTTCAATTAATTCATCACTGACTGCCTCTGTATAGAAATAATGAACTCTTATCCATTCAAGCTTTTCAAGCTTACACAACTCCTCCAACAATTCTGCAAGAGCATATTTTCCGTATATATCCTTGCCGTAACGTGTTGTATCCTGCGCTATTAATATAAGCTCACGCACGCCGTTTTTAACAAGTTCACGAGCCTCTGAAACTATATCCTCAATCTTTCTGCTCCTGAACTTACCTCGTATCATTGGAATTGCACAATAAGTACAATTATTATCACAACCATCCGCAATTTTTAAATAGGCAGTGTATGAAGGAGTGGATAAAATTCTCGGTAAGCCCTCATCAGGGGTATAACAATTATGTGCAAACAATGCAGGTCTCTCGCCATCACAGCACTTTTTTATTACCTCAGCAATTTTGTGATAATCGCCCGTTCCCACCACTGCATCAACCTCAGGCATCTCATCCAAAATCTGTGTGTTGTACCTTTCCGCAAGACAGCCTGTTGCAATAATAAGCTTACATTTTCCGCTTTTATAATCTGCCATTTCAAGTATAGAATTTATAGACTCCTGCTTTGCCGATTCAATAAACCCGCAGGTATTAACAATTATAACCTCTGCCTCGGCAGGGTCAGAAACTATTTCATGTCCATATTCTGCCAAAATCCCAAGCATTGTTTCTGCATCGGTCTGATTTTTGGCACAGCCAAGAGATATCATACCTATATTCATATCCGTCTCCTTTTTAGTCTTCAAAATTTATGTTATTAATGCAATTTTTAATTTCATCATAGGAATATCCCCGATACAAAAAATATCTCATAACCTTTTCACGATTTACCATGTTACCCTTCATGCGTTTTTTTACAAGCTCAAAAAGCAT
>JAFQNU010000237.1 GCA_017420825.1 Clostridia bacterium | reverse complement strand
CTCTGTCCATACATTCAATTTCCGGTCTGTAAATTCCCACTTTTAACACCCTTTCTCTTATAAGTTGTATCCATATTCAAAAGCTTTTAAATTTGCTTCCAAGAACTTTTCGGGCACTGTCTTTTTAATTGTCTCTACCCATTTTTCATATGCTATATCGGTATTTTTTGCCATTACACCTATCAATACAACGTTTACCGACTTGACATTTCCTGCTTTTTGAGCAAGCGAAAGAGCATCAACTGTTACAAGATTAATTTTTTTGCTCATTTTCTCTGCAATATCCTGTGGATACTCCATAGCACCTGTTATAACAGGCATAGGATCCATTTTTTGAGTATTAGCAATCATTACTCCGTCTTTTTTAAGATAAGGCATTGCCCGATATGCTTCAAGCATTTCAAATGCAAGTATAATATCTGCCTCACCCTCATCTATAATCGGAGAATAAACCTTGTCACCATATTTTACATATGTAACAACACTACCGCCTCTCTGGCTCATTCCATGAACCTCGGAAAGCTTAACATCATAACCCTCATTTATAACTGTATTTCCCAGAATTCTGCTTGCCAAAAGAGTTCCCTGTCCGCCTACGCCGACTATCATTATTTTCTTTGTCATTGTCTTAGTCCTCCTTTGTTATAGCACCGAATGGGCAAACATTGATACACAAGCCGCATCCGTTACACTGAGTTTCATCTATACATACCTTACCGTCCTTAACAGAAATTGCAGGACATCCAAGTTTCATACAAAGCTTACAATTCTTACAGTTATCACCTATTTTACAATGACCTGTATATTTTACGGTTTTTAACAATGCACAAGGACGTTGAGCAATGATAACAGAAGGTTCATCTGCCTCAACCTCTTCCTTTACAACCTTTTCAAAGTTCTTCAAATCGAACGGGTCAGCAACAACAACTCTCTCAATACCCACAGCCTTTGCCAGAAGTTCTAAATCAACCTGCTTTGTAGGCTCTTTTCTTATTGTAAAGCCTGTTGTGGGGTTATCCTGATGTCCTGTCATACCCGTGATTGAGTTATCAAGTATAATAACAGTATTATTTCCCTTGTTATAAACAATATCAATAAGTCCTGTAATACCCGAATGAATAAAGGTTGAATCGCCTATTACAGATACAAGCTTTTTGTTAAATTCTGCACCTCTTGCCTTTGCCATACCCATAGCCGCACTTACACTTGCACCCATACATATTGTTGAGTCAACACTTGCCAGCGGTGCAACAGCGCCGAGAGTATAACAGCCGATATCTCCGCTTACAACAAGACCAAGCTTTTTCAACACATAGAAGGTTGCTCTGTGCGGACAGCCCGCACACATAACAGGAGGACGAACAGGAATTGCCTCTTCTGCTTTCTCACAGGCATTTTTATCCTCATTAAATATAACCTTCTTAATCATTTCAGGTGTGTACTCACCAAGCATTGTGAATTTTTCCTTGCCTATTACGTCAAGTCCTAAAACCTTACAATGCTCTTCAATAAACGGGTCAAGCTCCTCAATTACATAAACTGTTTCATGCTTTTTGCAAAAATCTGAAATAAGCTTTTCAGGCAATGGATAAACCATTCCAAGCTTTAAATAGCTTACTCTGTCTCCCAATGCCTCTTTAGCATACATATATGAAATTCCTGAAGTTATTACACCTATTTTACTGTCATTAATCTCACACACATTCAAATCGGTTGTCTCTGCAAATTCTATTTCCTTCTGAGTTCTTTCCTCAACAACGACATGACGTTTAATTGCATTACCGGGCATCATAACGAATTTTGCTATATTTTTCTCATATTCCTTCAGCTGATAATCAACTCTTTCACATTCCTCAACAAGTCCCTGTGAATGTGAAACTCTTGTTGATAATCTTACAATAACAGGCGTATCAAACTGCTCTGATATTTCAAATGCCTTTTTGGTAAATTCCTTACACTCACTGCTGTCTGACGGTTCAAGCATCAAAAGCTTTGCAGCCTTTGCATAATGTCTTGAATCCTGCTCATTCTGTGATGAGTGCATTCCCGGGTCATCTGCTACACAGAACACAAGTCCGCCGTTAACTCCTGTATAGCTTGCTGTAAAAACAGGGTCTGCCATAACATTCAAGCCAACATGCTTCATACAGCTCATCGCTCTTGCTCCGCCTATTGACGCACCAATCGCAACCTCTCCTGCAACCTTTTCATTCGGTGACCATTCTGCATAAATTTCATCATACTTTACTATATTTTCTGTTATTTCGGTACTCGGTGTTCCCGGGTATGATGCAACTACTGTTGCACCTGCTTCATACGCACCTCTGGCAACAGCCGCATTACCAAGCATTAGTTTTTTCATAGACTATCCGTTCCTTTCAAATTCATATACAATACCATTTTATCACAAATTTCTAAAATATCAACCCTTAATTTGTGTTGCAACCAAACTTTCTGGGCAGTAGATTTCCCTTAACTTTGGTTTTTCAATCTTACCTGTAGGATTTCTGGGTACATCTGCAAATATTACCTTTCTCGGACGTTTGTACTTCGGCATATCCTTGCAGAACTCATTTATTTCGTCCTCGGTTGCTGTCATACCTTCCTTAATCTCAATAATTGCCGCCGCAATCTCACCAAGTCTTGCGTCAGGCAATCCAATAACTGCAACGTCCTTAATCTTATCATTCTTTCTTAAGAAATCCTCAATCTGAACAGGATACAAATTCTCTCCACCAGATATAATTACGTCTTTCTTTCGGTCAACAAGGAATATAAATCCGTCCTCGTCCTCCATAGCCATATCGCCTGTAAAGAGCCAACCGTCTCTTAACACTTCATTTGTAGCCTTTTCATCATTATAATAGCACTTCATCACACCCGGGCCATAAACTGCAAGCTCGCCAACATCGCCTTTTGGCACAACATTTCCGTCAGTGTCACAGATTTTAACCTCCCAGCCATAGCCTGCCTTGCCTATCGCACCAACCTTATGTACATTCTCAACTCCAAGATGTACACAACCAGGTCCTATTGACTCACTCAAACCATAGTTTGTGTCATACTCGTGATTAGGAAATTTTTCCTTCCATCTTTTTATCAGACTCGGCGGAACAGGCTGTGCACCTATATGCATCAACCTCCATTGACTGAGCTCATATCTGTTCATTTCAATTTCGCCCCTGTCAATCGCATCTAATATATCCTGTGCCCAGGGAACAAGCAACCATACAATTGTACACTTTTCCTCTGATACTGCCTTTATTATCCATTCAGGCTTTATTCCCTTTAACAATACCGCCTTTGACGCTGATATCAGGCTTCCGAACCAGTGCATTTTTGCACCTGTGTGATACAGAGGCGGAATTAATAAGAATGTGTCGTCCTTTGTCTGACCATGATGATTTTGCTCAACCTTACAGGAATGAACAAGACTTGCATGGTCATGTAAAATTGCCTTCGGGAAGCCTGTTGTTCCTGATGAAAAGTATATTGCCGCATTATCCGCATCACAAAGTTCAATTTCAGGTTTTTTTGATGAGCAGTATGTAACAAGCTTATCATAGCTTTCAGCAAATGTAGGACAATTTTTTCCTGCATAAAACATTTGTGATACACCTGTTAATCTGTCGCAGATTTCCTCAACTCTGCCTATAAATTCAGGACCGAATATCAAAACATCTGCCTCTGCAAGCTCAACGCAATATTTTATTTCTGCCGCTGTGTATCTGTAATTTAAAGGAACAGCCAATGCTCCTGCTCTCAATGCCCCGAAATATATCGGAAGCCATTCAAGACAGTTCATTAAAAGTATTGCAACCTTATCGCCCTTCTTAACTCCGCGGCTTAATAAAAGATTTGCAAATCTGTTCGCTTTTTTGTCAAATTCCTTCCATGTAAGCTCCTGTCTGCCGCTTTCCTCGGGATTTGGCTGAATAAGAGCATATTCCTTCCATGTAACCTTCGCTTTCTCAAACATCTGAGGTGCGATTTCCACAAGAGCTACCTCATCTGGGTATGTTCTTGCATTGTTTTCCAAAAATTCTGTAATAGGCATTTTAACCCTCCGTTAAATTATAATATATAATGGCTGTTACACAGATTTATCCTGGAACAGCCATTTTTTATTTACTGCTCGTCGCCCAAGGCTTCTTTAGCAGAAACAACCACTTTTTTATCGTAACATTCGAAAGCAAAATCCACTGTCTGTTTATCAATCCTTTTAGTAAATGCACTAACAACAGGTACAATCACAAATCCACCAAGCATTGCTATAACTCCGCAGTTAATCGGTGATTGAAGCAAAACAGGAAATGAACTTCTCATCAACATATTTAAAACCATAATTCCTGTCCCAAAGATGAATGATGCCCAAACTGCCGCCTTAGTTGTCTTTTTGTAATAGAGACCAAATAGAAACGGTGCCAAAAATGCCCCTGCCAAAGCTCCCCACGAAATACCCATCATATCAGCTATGTAACTCAATTTATCCTTATTTAATGCTATAATTGCTGATATTACAATAAATACAACAATCAATGCTCTCATTATAAGAACCTGCTTCTTTTCTGACATATTCTTTATAAGATTATCCTTAATCATGTCAAGGGTCATTGTTGAGCTTGATGCTAACACAAGCGATGAAAGGGTTGACATTGATGCTGATAACACAAGCACAATTACAATCGCTATCAATAAATCCGGCATTCTCTCAAGCATTGTTGGAATAATTGAATCGTAACCTCCTGCAGGAATACCGTTCTGAACATCTAAAATATTAGAGAACAATCTTCCGAAGCCGCCGAGGAAATAACATCCGCCTGCAACAATAAGTGCAAATAAGGTTGAGATTATTGTACCTTTATTAATATCTTTCTCGCTCTTAATTGCATAGAACTTCTGCACCATCTGCGGCAATCCCCATGTTCCGAGCGATGTCAATATTACAACAAATAATAATCCAAGCGGATCCGGACCTAAGAAAGAATTAAATACTCCCGGTGTTTGTGACACAGTCGTATCTGTAATTTCTGCAAGACTATTCAATGATGCAATAAATCCGCCGTTCTGAGATAAAACCGCCGCAATTACAGCAACAATACCGATAAGCATTATAATACCCTGAATAAAGTCGTTTATTGCAGTTGCCATATATCCGCCTGCAATAACATAAACTCCGGTAAGCACTGCCATTACTATTACACATACAGAATAGTCAATGCTTGGGAATGCCATTGAAAACAATCTTGATAATCCGTTGTACAATGAAGCTGTGTAAGGGATAAGGAAAATAAATACAATAATTGAAGCAATAATTTTTAAAGCGTTACTATTGTAACGAATACCGAAAAATTCCGGCATAGTCGAGCTCTTTAAATGCTGAGACATAAGTCTTGTTCTTCTGCCCAAAATAACCCATGCCATCAGTGAGCCGATAATTGCGTTACCTATGCCAATCCAGGTTGATGCAATACCGAATTTCCAACCGAACTGACCGGCATATCCTACAAAAATTACGGCAGAAAAATATGATGTACCGTAGGCAAACGCAGAAAGCCACGGACCAACCGAACGTCCTCCAAGCACAAAGCCGTTAACGTCAGTCGCCTGTTTTCTGCAATACAAGCCAACAGCCACCATAACTGCAAAAAATACTACCAATAAACCAATTTTTAGAACCATTTTAACCATCCTTCCGTTCTACATAAATACCATTTCGGAATTGCTATTAGCAAAACCTTTACCTGTTACAAAAACATTTAATTTTTATAACCCTACCATGCTTCAAATATTACTCTTTTATTATAGCACAGCAAAATTTAAAAGTAAAGTATTTTTTTACTTTTGTATAATTTGTATATTTATTTGTCGAATAATTGTATATTTTATCAAATTCTTTTTTTATGTTTTTCTGATAAAATATAAATATTAAAAAGAAAGGTACCAATATTATGTTTGATATAGAATATATTGCAAAACTCTCAAAGCTTGATTGCGATGATGTTAAAAAATATATTGCACAAATGGAGGAAATAATTATGCTTGCTGATGAAATTCATTCATCAGAAATTACAGAATCTACTCCTGTTATTTCACAATATTGTGATTTGCGTGAAGATATTCCAAAAGCTTCTAATTCTGAAATACCGTTTAAAAACAATTTTACTGTTCCTAAGATTATTTGAGGAGATATGTTATGTTACTGCCAGATTTAAGAAAACAACTTGATGAGAAAAAAATTTCTTCATTCGAGCTTACAAAATTATATCTTGATAAAATAAAGAAAGCTGATAACATATTAAACAGTTATATAACAGTTGATTATGAAGGTGCCGTAAAAAAAGCAAATGATATACAGGCTTTAATTGACAGTGGCTCGTGTTCACCCATGACAGGAATACCCATATCCATTAAGGACAACATATGCACTGAGGGCTTAAAAACCACCTGTGCCTCAAAAATGCTTGATAGCTTTATTCCGCCTTACAATGCAACAGTTGTCAAAAAGCTAAATAATGCAGTAATTCTCGGTAAAACAAATATGGACGAGTTCGGAATGGGGTCTGACAGCTCGACTTCGCATTATGGTACAGTGAAAAATCCTTATAACATAACAAGAGTTTCGGGAGGCTCTTCGGGTGGTGCGGCGG
>JAFQNU010000236.1 GCA_017420825.1 Clostridia bacterium | reverse complement strand
TTCACCGTCTTTTTAAAACCTTTTCAGGAAAGACACCTCTTGAATATCTCAATGACATACGCATTAAAAATGCAAAAAAACTTCTTCTCACAACAAATAAGACTGTGGAAGAAATTGCATTTTCATGCGGATTTAATTCACAGTCTTATTTTAATATTTTTTTTAAGAAACAACTTGGTATAACACCAATGCAATTCAAGAAAACCGCTGTTGATGATTACGAAATCTAATTATTGATAATAGGATACAATTGAATGGTATTACCTCCGTCAACAACAAGCTCTGCTCCTGTTGTATTTCGTGCATGAGCGGCAAAATACCACACAGCATCCGCAACATCTTCTCCTACTGCAACATCACCGATAGGAGTAAACCTTGACGGTACGTTATTATAAAATTCAGGATTTTTCTCCCAACGGTCAGTTTTTATCATGCCGGGTAAAACTGCATTAACTCTTATATTATATTTTCCCCAATCAAGTGCCATTGCTCTCATCATGCCAAGCTGACCACCCTTTGATGCAGAGTATGCAATTCTGTCGGGAATTGCTCTGTAGGCTGTATTTGAATTTATAAAAATAATATTTCCCCCGCCGTTTTCCTTCATTCGTTTAGCCGCATACTCTGATATGCAATAATTCCATACCATATTTGTGTTTATTACTCGCATAAAGTCTGTAAGCGGATTTTCAAATGATTTAATTCCAAGTCCCTGGTCTGCGGCATTTAGCACAACCGTTTCAATAAATATTCCTTTCTCATCAATGTCATTAAACATTTTACAAACTGACTTCTCATCAACTGTTCTCTCATCAATCAAGGAATCAATGTGATATCCGTAAATTTTTACATCAGGAAACTTTCTGCGATATTCATTCTCTGCTCCATGTACCTTTTCAATACTTCTGCCCGTAAAAACAACATTTATCCCTTCTTTTGCAAATCTTTCAACCATTGCAACACCTGTATTTATGCACGCACCTGTTATTAATACATATTTTTCCATATTTCACCTCTTAAAAATAAAACTCTGTCTTTGCCGGGCGAATATCAGTCAACGCACCTGTATAATGTCTTAGTGTATGGGGCTGATAAGGGTGTTTTAAACATTCCTCTTCATTTATCTCGATACCAAGTCCGGGTTTTTTAGGAATTTTCATAAAGCCATCGCTATATTCAAGGCTTTCATTTGTAACGTCCTTTCGCCATTCTACATCCGAATACATAATCTCAAGAATTTCAAAATTAGGACAGGTTGCCGCCAACTGCAGAGTAGCCGCATTTGCCACAGGACCTGACGGATTGTGAGGTGCAAAGGAAATATATCTGCACTCTGCTTCTGCGGCAATTTTTTTGAGTTCCATTATTCCTCCTGCATGAGAAATATCAGGCTGAATATAGTCTGCCGCCATAAGGTCAAACATTCTCTTATAATCCCAACGGGTGTATAATCTCTCACCTGCAGAAATTGCAACAGGAGATTTGTCTCTTACTGCCCTTAATGCATCAAGATTGTCGGGAGGTACAGGCTCCTCAAACAACATTGGTTTAAATTGCTCCAGCTCCTTTGCAATTTTTATTCCTGTTGCAATGTTAAATCTACCATGTCCCTCAATAAGCAAATCAACTTCATTTCCTACCGCCTCACGCACTGCAGCAACATTTCTTAATGCCTTATCAAGCTCTGCATTTGAAATATTTAAGTAATTCTTGCCAAACGGGTCCCACTTCATTGCGGTAATTCCCTTTTTAACAGCAATTTTAGCCTTCTCGCCAAATTCCTCAGGCTCTTTAGCTCCTGCAAACCAACCATTAACATATATTCTTACCTTATCATTGACCTTACCGCCTAAAAGCTGATAAACAGGGACATTTAAGCTTTTTCCCAAAATATCCCACAAGGCCATTTCAACCGCTGAAAGGGCGGACATCAAAACTGCACCGCCTCTCCAGTATGCGTCCCTATATATATCATGCCAGTGCTTTTCAATATCAAGCGGATTTTTTCCGATAAGATATTCCTTTATATGCTCAACTGCACCGATTAACGCCTTTTCCTTATATTCAAGAGTAGCCTCACCTACTCCGTCAATTCCTTCATCTGTATATACCTTTACAAACACCCAGTTTGTGCGAAAACAGTCTACTGCAAAGGTTTTAATATCTGTTACCTTCATAATTCACCTCATAATTATACAATAATTTCGGAACGGCAACATTCTGCCGTTCCGCATAATTTTATTTATTTAACCTCATCAAATACTCTTACATAGTCAACAATAAACTCGTCGCCGACAGCAAGCTTTGCCTCTTCAGTGGCACAGTGATCCGCACTGCGGTATCCTCTTACCTCTGTTGAAATCAAAATGAATTGAGGTATATGTGACACTGCTCCTGTTAGTGTTTCACCATCCTGCTTTCCGTCAATATAGAAGGTATATCCCTCAGGAGTCCACAGCATACCGAAGGTATGGTACTCATCAAGACTCACCATCTGATTTTCACTTGTCCACACACTCTTGTGGTCTTCACCATAACCGCCATAATGATTTACATGGAATGCCACCTCACCCGGTGCAAAGCTTTCCATGATGTCATTTTCAACACCTGAAGTTGCAGGGTCAAGAGTTGCACCAATTATAGGTGACTGCAACCAAAATGCAGACCACCAGCCGTCCTTTTTCTGTAATTTACATCGACACTCAAAATAGCCGTACTTCTTCACAAATTTCGGCTCATGTAGCTTTCCTATAGGCCATGTAAGTCCAGGTCTTGAATTACCCACTCTGCCAAATGTCGGTTCTTCAGGACGTGGCTCATCCATAAAATTATGTCCTGTTTGCAATTGACATGAGCAAATTTCTCCGTCCTTCTCATAAACAGTAAATACTGCATTTGAGTTTCCGTCAAGCTTTACGCCCTCTGTGCCAAAAGTCACATGACGTTTTCCCCAAATGTTGAGACGATAGTCCCATTTTGTCATGTCAAGCTCTGTTCCGTCAAATTCATCACTCCACACCAACTTCCATTCCTTGCCGTCAGGCAATAATGAAGATGCATGGTTTTCAACCTTAAACTCTTTCATTTTACATTTCTCCTATCTCTTCATATATTTTTGGTATTATTGTTTTTTCATAATTAAACTCTGTCGGATACATATCATCATGCAATCCCCAATGTATCGGGACTGCGTATTGTGGCTTTATCTTATTGCAAAAACGTATTGCATCGGTCATATTCATATTATTGCCGACACCGTTCACAGGAATAAATGCCGCATATATATCATTAGGAATATCTTCAAATATCTCTGTATTATAAAGGGTATCACCGCTTATGTAATACTTTTTATCCTCCGCCTCAATTATAACACCTATCGGGTGCAAATCGGAATGTTCAGCCTTTACAGCCTTTATTAAAATATCACCGTATGTCCATTCACAATGGCGGTTAAATTTTACATAATTATGATTGTGCCCAAATTTTCTTACCTCCTGCCATGCCGCCTCAGGAGCAAGAACAGTTATTCCTGTGTCCTTGTCAAGATAATTAACAAGTGTTTCAGGGTCTGTGTGATCCATGTGATTATGAGTCAGAATAAGTACATCAGGAACGATTTCTAAAAAACTCTCATCAACAGGCATACGCCTCACATTATTCGGATTTAACTTTTTACAGCTTTCAGATAAATATGGGTCAATAATAATCTTAACACCATTTATATCAAACAAAAGACCTGCCTGCCCAAGCCAAGTAATTTTCATTTTCTTGTCACCTCCCATCAGCACTTTTATATTATAATACCTTAAATTCCACAAAATGTCTATTCAAAATGTTATTATATTTTTTAACTATCTTACTTTTATACGCAAAAAAATCAGCCCGAATTACTCGGGCTGATTTTAAAGCCTTATTAATCTAAAACTATTGCTTCATATACAGGTGTCAATGTATTAATTGATTCAAGAACAATAGTTTTACATTTTCCGTTCTTTATTTTATCTGCACTTGGAACTCTTGTTGAATGAGTTACCTCAAAGCTTGTGATTGTTGTTCCTGTTCCATCCTCAGCAAGTTTATTTAATGTCTTTTCCTCACTTGCCGCAACACTTATCAATTTACCATTATTATCATACAGAGCGTTGATAACCATTGCTGTCTTATCCTCACCTGTCGGATTTGAAATATTTACAACATTTGTAAAGTTTTCTGCATACCAGTACTCAATCAATGGGAATTTTGGATAATGTCCGTAAGCATTTTCAGCTTCTATATAATTATCTGCCCAATCTTCAGGGAGATTTTCTGCTGTTCCGTCGCCTCTAACACCCTTATAATAGGTTTGTGTCATTAACGGTGCCTGCTTAATAACTATATCATCAACTATAATACCCTTTAAAGCTATACGTTTATGTATAAATGAAGAATATGTATTATTGAGTACAAAGGAATATGTACCGGCATATTCACCATCAATATATAAGCTGTACATCTTATCCTTATTGTTTATTAAAAGCTTATAATTATGATATCCTGCATCAAATAATTTTCTTGCCTGTTTTACAGCTGAAATTCCATATACAGTAGCTGCAGAATCACCATCCTGATGATTTAAATTAACAGCAAGAGACTCGTCATTTCCGTCTATATATAATACTATATTATTTACTCCATTTGTATCATAAATTCCAAATACAGCTGCATCAGGCTGACCCTCAGGTCTCTTTGCCTTAAAGCTTAATTCAACCAGCTCATCATTAATTTTATCAGGCAGGTTATTTATTACTGCGTAATATGGTCTATTGGATTCATTTACTACGTCATTGCTAACAACAAGCTCATTATTTTCAAACTTTATAAGCTCTGTTGCAATCTCATCTGTTGCACTTGCAGCCGGGAATGATGAAGATGTAAATGTGCCGTAATTCATTGTCGAATATAAATCCTTCTGGAAGAAATCGTCCTCATCATATGCGAAATCCATATTCAGATATGTCATTGCTGGTGTTACAGCAGCAGGCTTGTTATAAACCTTTATATCATCAAAGGATCCATAATAAATATTTCCTGTTGCTGTCCATATAGCTTCTTCTCCCTCTGCTGCGGTATTTTCATATTCTACACCATTTATACTATTGCCAATGAAGACGGATTTTAATGCAAATCCACTAAGTGCCTTAACAGCTTTAGTTGTATTTATTTCTTTTGTTATTCCGTTAATAGTTACATAAAATTTTTGTGCGTTATAGTCAAATAAGACCTTCACGTCATTTTCGCCATCAAAGATTGTAGCATCTCTCATATCTTGTGTAGCTGCTATTACATTGCCCCGGACTGATGTATAATATCCGGCCGGATCAACAATAGTTGTATAAATACTAAGAATGCTTGATGTATTATCTTCCAACGTCAGGTTTAACTCCATAACATTTCCGGCTCTTTTTGTATCACCATTCATATTTATGTATTCATCAGAGAGTGCAGATTTATAGGTTACACCAAAATCACCTTCATATGGTGTTTCAAAAGTTTTCACAAGTGAACCAAACTGGTTTACTCCAAAGCTCTTATCTGTTTCACTGTCTACTATCATTTTACAGTATGGTTCATTATTTCCCTCTGTATAACCCTTAGATGCTGCTGTTCCTTTTGATGAATTTTCCCAATCGTTAAAATCTTCTTTGAACACAAGATAAGGAATCACAGGGTCAGGAATAACTTCAACATCAATCGTGTAAACATTTACATCATCATATTCACCAAAATATGTATTTCCTGTTGCTGTCCATACAGGCTCTTCTCCATCAGCGGCTGTGTTTTCGTATTCTTCACCATGATACTTTGCTGCCGGAGCAAACGGCATTAATTGAATCTTTTTTAATGATTCAACCTTAGCAAGAGAGCTTTTAACATTGCCTGAATACTTTGTTCCGTTTAGTGTTATATC
>JAFQNU010000235.1 GCA_017420825.1 Clostridia bacterium | reverse complement strand
TTCAAGGTGTATTTTATTCTTCTTCATTTCTCTTAAAAGAACATTAAAAACACTCTCTCCCTCGTAAAACACAACCTCCTGCTCAGAATAGATAATTCCGTCCTTTGGTATTAACTCAGCCTTACCCTCCTTAAGCTTATCCATATTATTAAGTACCTCGGCACAGCTTACAGAAAGTGTGCAGGTAAGCTCTTCATCATCTGTCGGTTCATCGGCTTCTTTTTCCGGAATTTCTTCTTTGTGCTCCGGATTTTGAAAAGGCGCAGGAGTTGGCGTCGCCTCTTGTTTTGGTTCCGTATCGATTGATGCTTTCGGTGTAGGCTCAGGGCTTGGTGTTATTGTCGACTTTGGAGTCTGTGAAATTTCAGGACTTTTTGTAATTTTAGGTGCTGATTTAATTACTACATTTTCAGATACGACACTTATATCAGGTGTTTTGTTTTTTTCTGTCCCGTTGGTCTCTCCTCTGTACAATAATGCCATTATAAGCAGTACAGCTATAACAACTCCCGCATATATTCTGTTCCTTTTCAAACTTATCTCCCCTTATAACAATTTTGATAACTCAAGTAAATTATATAGCATTACTGCAATCTCACTTCTGTTTACTACCTTTTTGGGTTGAATTTCAATTTCTTCATCTGAAAGTATTCCGCTTGAATAACAGAATGCAAGTGCCGGCTTTGCCCATAATGAAGCAGTTACATAGTCAGTAAAACCTGCAAGTACATTTATCTGAGCCTTTTCTATCATTTCTGTATCCATTCCGCATAAGCTTGCCGCACGTACAATCATTACAGATGCTTGCTCCTTTGTAATTAATTCTTCAGGAGCAAATTTAGTTTCCGACACTCCATTAATTATTCCGTATCCATACGCACAAGCTATATAGCTGTAAAACCAGTCATCTTCATCTACATCATCAAAGCTCTCACCGTTATTTTTTTCAAGTCCCAATGACCTTACAACTATAGCTGCAAATTCAGCTCTTGTCATATTAGCCTCAGGTTCATAACTCTCATCTGTTTTTCCTTCTATTATTCCTCTTTGTGAAAGAGCCTCTATAAAAGCTCTGTCTTTATGCTCCGAAATATCTGCAAAGGTTTTATCTGGATTTATAATTTCTTTTTTTATGACATCCTCATGCTTATTTTCAAGACCAACAACTGATTGTACTTCCTTCTCTTCTTTTTCCTTTTCTGCTTTTATTTTACTTTCAGAAAGAGATAACCCTCCGCCCATAGATTGTCTTTCTTTTGTATAATCATCTGTGTAAAACCACACTACAGATGTGTTTTTAGTCAGCTTTGTATCCCTACAACCCTGGTTTTGGTGTTTTCCGCCTACTTTAAACATCCAGCCCGAATAATTATCATGCTCACGTTCACCATACTCATCAATTGAGCTTATATATCCGTAGCTGCTTTCAACAAACTCGATTTCGTTTTTTTCAAGTGCAGCTTCAAGAACATCATAAACCGATTGTCCCACCTCAATTTTAACCTCTTCATCTACAAGCGCATAATATTTTGATGAGTTACTTTTATATGTATACGAATTATTACATTCATCTGCATTATGGACCATTACCTTAATCTGTATAGTTATCTTGTTATCATCATCTGAATCATCAACAGGGGGTCTGTCAGGTGTTGGTTCTGACGGTGAGTCTGCCGATGGTGCATTAACTGCATTCATAGGATATTCAGAAAAGTCATACAGCTTTTTACCTGTTCCGTCCATTAAAAGCTTCCACGCAAGCAAGCCTCTTAATCCCTGTTCCTTTGCAAACGCATTTGAAAAGCCTTCTTCTATTAATCCGTCTATAAGACTTTTTTCCCCTTTTATTACCTGTGCAGAATCTATACCAAGGTTAGACAATCCCCATATTGCAAGAGCTGTCGAAGCCGCCTCACAGCCCTCGTACCCATCAATGAGACCGTCCTCTCTCTGTTCTCCTTTTAGAATTTCAACAGCGTCATCTACTGCCGTCTTAAGCTTATCATTATTATCATTATAATAAGGCGCCAGCGATGCAATAACAGGTGTTAAACCATCTGTTCCAAAGATTAACTCATGCCATGATGCTTTATCTTCTACCACTGTGTTAACAAGATACTGCATTTGCTCATCAGTTGCATATTCTTCTCCCTGCTGCAGTGCCATAATTACATACGGAATTGTAAACACATTTGTAACCTGCTCGGATTTTTCATCTATCTGATTAGTTAGCTTTTCAACAAGGTCAAGCTTTTCATTTTCAGAAATATAAATATTTTTTGCGTCATATCCGAGAGAACGCAATGCAATAATTGCCTTTGACAAGTCTCCCGGCTTGCTCAGGGAGCCTGCGTTCTTTACTATTTCTTCAAGTGCAGTATTTTTTTGTTTAACAGATAAAATATTTTCACTTTCGGGGTATAATTCCTCATACACCATCATGTCCGCAACAACCAAGTAAATATTTCCACCCTCTGCTGTCAAATCACATTGCGAATATTCTTTAGCTATATTCTCTATAGCTGTAGTAACTGCTGTATTTGCATCTTGTGCAAACACAGTCAAATTGAGTGTTATAGCACCTATTATAAGTGCAATAACGGTTGATAAAATTCTTTTTTTCATTTTCTTTCTTCCTTTCTTTCTTCTTTTGGTTGATATACTCTAAAACAATATTTCTTTATGTTCACCTCCGTTGTTGCCGCATAAAAAAACTGCAGCAAAATTTTGCCACAGCTGAGTGTTTCTGTGTATATCACACCTTATCTAAAAGCAGGAAAAAGCTTGCAAATAAGACTATTCCTCCTATGCAATATTGCAAACACGAAGGAACATCAATGCAGGTCTTCTGACTCGCACCTTATAAAAGCTCTGCTTTTACTCTCATATTTTAGCCTTCTCAGTTTCCCAATGACCGGCTTTCGCCACAAATATGAGCATCAGTGCATACAGCGACAGTTATCGTTGCGGGTTTACACCGCATTCCCTTTTCACCAATCATGCCCACACAGCATAATCGACACATTGTATGATGCTTATATTATATATCATATTGCAAATTTTGTCAAATAATTTTTTAGAGATTTTCAACCTTTACTATACCGTCAAACAACATATCAGCACTTACATCATATGCAATGACCTTCATATCCGGGTCTTTTAATGCACTGTTTATCACATTATCAAGATAACCTCTGTCACATTTTATACCTCTTTCTGAAAGAGTAGTTTCAATTTCAATGGACTTTAAAAACTCCTTAATTTTTTTTGCCTCTATATCCTTATTATCAACCATAAGCTGAACCATTGTGCAGTATCCGACCACATCACCATGTAAAAACCTTTCTTCAAAGCCCTCAATATTGGTTAGTCCATAGAAAAGCGCATGAGCCATAGCACCATTATAGTCGGGATTTATAAGCATGGATACCATACCTGTTGATATAATTATTGCAAGCACTGTTTGAGTTAACTCGTCATTAACCTTGTTTTCCTTACATGAATTTATAGCAGAATATGCATATCGCATAAGAGGCACATTACACATAGAACTGATTGTAAGTCCTAATTCTGATGAATAATCAAGCTCTCTGCCTCTTGCTGAAAATTCAACCTCATAATGCTTTGCAAGTGTATCGCCCACTCCTGCCCGAAGATACTCATGTGGAGCATCAGCAATAATTTGTGTGTTTATAAAACAGTGATATGCCGGCTTTTTATAGTATGCAAATTTTTCAAATACATGATTTTTGGTATATACAACAGATAATGCAGACGCCGCTGCACATGTTGATGCAATTGTAGGAACTGTAACCACCTCAACATCTAAGTAATATGCGAGGAATTTAGCAGTATCAAGAGCTTTCCCTCCGCCGACACCTACTACAAAATCAACATCAGAGTCCTTATACTGATTGTATAATTCAATAACTCTTTCTTCATAGCATTCATGTCCATATATCACTGTATCAACAACTTGAAAATTTTCAGATATTTTAAGCTTATCCTTTGCCGCCGCAAGAGCCTTTCTTCCTCCAACAATTAAAATACGCTTTCCCAGCGGCTCACATATCTCATCAAATTTATCAAATGCATCTAATCCTATTGTGTATGCCGGAAAAAATTTTTGTTCCATAATTTATTATTCCCTTCGTACAACAGGGAGTGTCATGCTGACACTCCCTGTTAAATAATTATTTAATCAACATATCTGTAAGATTATATTTCTGTGCAATCTCTGCAACCTTTCCTTCTTCAGCAAGCTCTGCAATGGCATCATTTACCATTTGTGTAAGGTCACTGCCCTTTCTGAAAGCAATTCCGTACTGCTGTGCACCAAAGTTATTATCAACATTTACAACAAGTTCAGGATAATCTGTTCCTTCTCCAACCATGCCATAAGCACATACACTGTCTACCAATGCTACATCTGCTGTACCTGACTGTACCTCAAGCAATGCCTTTGCCATTGAATCTACTGCTGTGTAGTTTGCATTTGCGAAAAATTCCTTAGCTGAAACTTTAAC
>JAFQNU010000234.1 GCA_017420825.1 Clostridia bacterium | reverse complement strand
GATATCGGTCTTGACCGTCAGGAAACCGCTAAAAGTATATCTCAGTTTGATTCATATCTTGCATCAGCTCAACAGGCGCTTTCAATTCTCGATATGTATGCTCCCGAAAAAAAAGGTATGTTTTCAAAAAGGAAGCCTGCCGATGAGAGCATATATAGCATGGGTAAAAAAGAAATTGACACTGTTAACAAGCATGTTTATGATATTATCCGAATTCAGAAACAGATAAAGGCTAATGAGGACAGTGCAGGCAAAATCAACATTTCACAATCACAGCTTATGCCTTATTTAAGCCTTGATGTACCTATGAACTTTAAGGGTACAAAACAAACCTCGGTTAAGCTCGGAATTTTAGAGGGAGAATGGAGCTCAGAAAGAATTTTAGGTGAATTTATATCAGCAGAGCTTGAAAACATACACATTGAGATACTATCTTCTTCAAAGCAACAAACAGCAGTATGGTTTATATATCCGTCAGAGTTTGAAGAAAAATATTCTTCATTTATAAGAACTCTCGGTATGAGTGAACCTCCGTTCGGACTTTCACACAGGACTGCACAAAAAAAACTCGAAAAGCTACAGGAACAAAAAGACAAGTTATCAGAGGATAACAAGTCTCTTCAGGAAGAAATTATCTCCTACACCAAATACCGTGACGAAATAGAGCTTTTTTATGACCATCTGGCAATGAGGAGAGAAAAATATAAGGCACTTTCTCATCTTGCAATTACTGAAAATGTATTTATCATAACAGGGTATATTCCAAAGAAACAGTTTGATACGCTTAAAGAGGAGCTATGCTCAAGGTTTGATGTTGAAGTTACTGCCGAAGAACCTGATGAGGGCGAGGCACCAATTGCATTTTCAAATAATGCGTTCAGTGCACCGGTTGAGGGAATTACAAGCGATTACAGTATGCCCTCCCCTGATGACATTGACCCAAACCCGATTATGTCTGTATTCTACTACTTCTTCTTTGGAATGATGTTCTCGGATGCTGGCTACGGCTTACTCATGATGATAGCCTGCGGTATTTTAGGCTTTGGAAATGTTTTAGAAAGACACAAACGAAAGGTATATAAAATGTTTTTCTACTGCGGTGTATCAACAACCTTCTGGGGACTCATGTACGGAAGCTTCTTCGGTGATATGATAGACACAATATGCGCAAAGTTTTTAAACAGTCCGTTCAGACTTACACCGATACTCTTAAACCCTACAAACAAACCACTCGAACTGCTTATAATAAGCGTGGCATTCGGTATGATTCATATTCTCACCGCACTGTGTATTAAATTCTACATGGTTTGGCGAAAAGGGAATAAAGCTGACGCAATATGTGACACAGGCTTCTGGATAGCAGCACTTACAGGTCTTTGTATATTTGCTGCAGGCTTCGGACTGTCACAGGAAACAGTTAAAACGGTCGGTATAGCGGTAACAATAGCAGGCTTTGCCGGATTGTTGGTAACAGGCGGAAGAAACAGTAAAAATATTATAGGAAAAATTTTTGGCGGTGTTCTGAGCCTATACGACATAACAAGCTATGTAGGCGATGCGCTGTCATACTCAAGACTTATGGCTTTAGGTCTTGCAACAGGCGTTATTGCTTCGGTTATAAATGTACTCGGCTCACTTGGCGGTAACACAGTAATCGGAATTATTTCATATATAGTAATTTCAATATTCGGTCACGCACTGAATTTTGCTATTAACTGTCTTGGAGCATATGTTCATACAAACCGTTTACAATACGTTGAATTTTATCAAAAATTTTATGAGGGCGGCGGTAGAAAATTCAAGCCATTCTCAATGAATACAAAATATTATAATTTTTCAAAAAATGATTAAAAAGGAGTAATTTATTATGAATTTAGCAATGTTTTTCGCAATTTTAGGAGCAAGTATAGCAGTTATCTTATCAGGTATGGGTTCATCTAAGGGTGTTGGAACAGCATCTGAAGCAGCAGGAGCCGTTCTTGCAGATGATCCAAGCAAGTTTGGAAAGCTTCTTGTTTTACAGTTGCTTCCAGGTACACAGGGCTTATACGGTCTTATCGTAGGTGTTATGGTAATGCTTAATATAGGTATACTCGGCGGTGAGGCAATTACAGATGTTGGTGTTGGCTTACAATACCTTGCAGCATGTCTGCCAATTGCCTTGGGCGGATATTTTTCAGCAAAATCACAGGGCAGAGTTTGTGCAGTAGGTGTAAATCTCACAGCAAAGCGTCCTGAAGAAAGCTCAAAAGCTATCGTTTCAGCTTCACTTATCGAGCTTTATGCACTTTTAGGTTTTATAGTATCCTTCCTTATGGTAATAAACATCGGTTAATTCAATGCTACAATAATTTGAAAGGAATGATACGATGAGCGGTCTTGAAAAAATAACCGAACACATCATAAATAAAGCTCAGACTCAGGCAAATGAAATTATAGTCACTGCAGAAAGAAAAGCCGGCGAAATTAAAGCCGATACTGAAGAAAAGGCTGCAAAAATGAAGGCTGAGCATGATGAGCTTTTGAAAAATGAATGCGACAAGATACTGCAAATGGCTCAGTCTGCTGCAAGACAACAAAAAAGACAGGCCATATTAAAGGCAAAGAGCGATGTAATAGCACAGATAATAAATGATGCTAAAAACAGTATTAAAAATATGGATAAAAAAGAGTATGTTGCATTGTTAAAAACATTACTTAACAACATTGACATTAGCGATGAGGGCGAACTCCTGTTTTCAAAGGAGGACAGACCTCTCATCACAGAAGATTTTATTACAGGCAAGAGCGGATTAAAAATTTCAGATGAATATGCTGATATTGATGCAGGATTTATAATCAGATACGGTAAAATAGAGCAAAACTGTTCAATCGACAGTATTTTTGAAGAAAAGTACAATTTACTCTCAGACAAAGTAAATGAATTTTTAAATTCTTAAAAGGGGTGATTTTTTGAAAGACACAGAATACACATATGCTGTGGCATATATTAAAACACTCGAAAACAAAATGCTCACCCAAAACGAGATAGAAGGCTTGCTATTGTCAGAAAATCTGCAAACGGCAATGAAGATATTAAAGGACAAGGGTTACGGAAATCCTGAAAGTTCGTCTTCTGATGAAATGCTGAAAGCAGAGCTTGAAAAAGCATGGACCGAGGCAAAAAATGTTTGTCCTGAAGGAGCGCCATTAGATATTCTCCTTTATAAAAATGATTTTCATAACCTGAAAACCATTTTAAAAGCTTTAATTTCGGGAGTTGATTACGAAAGTCTTTTGTTACAGCCATGCCTGGTTTCACCGTCAGATATTGTTCAGGCAATACAAAATGTCAGCTTTGATGATTTGGCGGAATTTATTCGTGAGCCTGCAAGAAATGCATATAAGCTTATAACCGAAACAAATGACGGTCAGCTTACAGAAATTTATCTCGACAAGGAATATCTTATTGCTATGCGTGACCATACTCAAAAAAATGAGTTTCTCATTGGTTGGGTAGATTTGAATATTTCAATAGCCAATATGAAAACAGCTGTACGTGCAGTAGGTAAAAGCAAGGATTTTATAAGCAATGCACTCATAGAAACAGAAAATTCTCAAAGACTCTGTGAAGCATCGCTGACAGGAAAACAGGCTGTTATCGACGCAATTTCCGCCTCGGGCTATCCGCAGGCAGCAGAACAATTATCTGACTCCTTCTCTGCTTTTGAAAAGTGGTGCGACAACAAAAAAACGGAGTATATCAAACGTGCAAAGCTTAAATCATTTGGTTTTGAGCCAATACTGGCTTTCTTAATCGGCAAGGAATACGAATTGCAAACCGTAAGAATTATTCTCGGCGGAAAGCAAAATAATATCCCTGTTGAAATAGTAAGGGAAAGGCTGCGTGATTTATATGTATAAAATCGGTGTGATTGGTGATTATGACAGCATTTGCGCATTCGGAGCACTTGGACTTGATATATACCCATGCGATAGCGCTGATGATGCTGAAACACAACTAAAAAAACTTGCAGACGGAAATTATGGTATAATCTATATTACCGAGCAATATATAGAAAAAATGCCCGGTCTTTTTGAAAAATACATGGAACGTCAGACTCCTGCCATTATCCCTATCCCCTCATGTAAGGGCTCAACAGGCTTCGGAATAGGTAATGTTAAGAAATATGTGGAGCAGGCAGTCGGCTCAGATATTATATTTAATGATAATAATTAGAAAGGAATAATAAAATGGAAAGTAAAGGTATAATCAAAAAGGTGTCAGGCCCGTTGGTTATAGCAAGCAATATGCATGATGCAAATATGTTTGACGTGGTAAGAGTAAGTAAGCACGGACTTATCGGTGAAATTATTGAAATGCATGGCGACCTTGCTTCTATCCAGGTATATGAAGAAACATCAGGCTTAGGTCCCGGTGAAGATGTTATCTCAACAGGTGCTCCTTTGAGTGTTGAGCTTGGTCCAGGACTTATAAAAAGCATATACGACGGTATTCAGCGACCTCTTGATGCTATAATGGAAAAAGCCGGCACAAACCTTGAGAGAGGTGTAAGTGTTCCTGCATTAAAAAGAGATGTTAAATGGGATTTTGTACCTGTTTTAAAAGCAGGTGACAAGGTTTTGGGCGGTATGGTTTTAGGTACAGTTCAAGAGACAGATGTAGTTGAGCATAAAATATTGGTACCGCCAAAAGCAGAAGGTGAGCTTATTGAGCTTAATGCCGGCAGTTACACTGTAACTGATGTAATTGGTAAAATAAAAACAGACTCAGGAAAAATAATCGAGCTGAATCTTATGCAAAAATGGCCTGTTCGTGTAGGCAGACCGTACAAGCAAAAGCTATCCCCCGATATTCCTTTGGTTACAGGTCAGAGAGTTATAGACACACTCTTCCCTATTGCAAAAGGCGGTGTAGGAACAGTTCCGGGACCTTTTGGGAGCGGAAAAACAGTTGTTCAGCACCAGCTTGCTAAATGGGCAGATGCAGATATAGTGGTTTACATCGGTTGTGGTGAGCGTGGAAATGAAATGACCGACGTTTTAAATGAATTTCCTGAAATTAAAGACCCGAAAACAGGCAAAACACTTATGGACAGAACCGTTCTTATTGCAAATACATCAGATATGCCTGTTGCCGCACGAGAAGCATCTATATACACAGGTATTACAATTGCAGAGTATTTCAGAGATATGGGTTACAGTGTGGTTCTCCTTGCAGACTCAACATCGCGTTGGGCAGAGGCTCTGAGAGAAATGTCGGGACGACTTGAAGAAATGCCGGGTGAGGAAGGTTATCCTGCAGACCTGGGAAGCCGTCTTGCAGGCTTTTATGAGAGAGCGGGAAGAGTCGTTTCAATAGGTGACGATAACAGAATAGGCGCATTGTCAATTGTAGGAGCAGTTTCTCCGCAAGGCGGTGATATTTCCGAGCCTGTATCACAGGCAACACTGCGTATTGTAAAAGTGTTCTGGGGACTTGATTCCTCACTTGCATACAGAAGACACTTCCCTGCAATAAACTGGCTAAAGAGCTATTCACTGTATCTTGATATGATGGAAAAGTGGTATAGCGATAATATTGATGAGCAATGGATGCCGTTAAGAAACAAAATTATGGGACTTTTACAGGACGAGGCAGAGCTTGATGAAATAGTTAAGCTTGTCGGTATGGATGCATTAAATGCTCATGACCGTCTAAAGCTTGAGGTTGCACGTTCTATCAGAGAAGACTATCTGCATCAGGATGCATTCCATGAGGTTGATACCTATGCTTCTCTTAAAAAGCAATGTATTATGATGAAGCTTGTTCTTGATTTTTATGATATAACTCAAAAAGCAATATCAGATGGTGCACCTATACAAAAGCTTGTAGATGTACCTGTAAGAGAACGTATAGGAAGAATTAAATATGTTCCTGAGGATATGGTAAGCGCCGAATATAGCACAATTATTGAACAACTTCACAAGGAAGTTGATGAAATAGTTAATGCTCAGGAAGATTAAAGGAAAGGATTGATTACATTGCCAAAAGAGTATCGTACTATACAAGAGGTTGCAGGTCCTCTTATGCTCATAAAGGGCGTCGAGGGTGTAACCTACAACGAGCTTGGTGAAATAGAGCTTGCAAGCGGTGAAAAACGTCGTTGCCGTGTTCTTGAGGTTAACGGTGATGACGCACTTGTTCAGTTATTTGAAAGCAGTGCGGGAATAAATTTATCAGACAGTAAGGTTCGTTTTTTAGGACATGGAATTGAATTGGGAGTATCTGAAGATATGCTCGGCAGAGTTTTTGACGGTCTCGGTCATGCAAAGGACGGAGAGGTTGATATTATCCCTGAAAAGAGAATGGACGTAAACGGCGTTCCTATGAACCCTGCCGCAAGAAATTACCCGGAAGAATTTATTCAGACAGGAGTTTCTGCAATTGACGGACTCAACACTCTTGTAAGAGGTCAGAAACTGCCTATATTCTCAGGCTCAGGTCTGCCTCACGCAAACCTTGCAGCTCAAATCGCAAGACAAGCAAAGGTGCTTGGAGATGATGAGAAGTTTGCGGTTGTGTTTGCCGCAATAGGTATTACATTCGAAGAAGCTAACTTCTTCATTGAGGACTTCAAACGCACAGGTGCTATGGAGCGAACTGTGTTATTTATAAATCTCGCAAATGACCCGGCAATTGAACGTATTGCAACACCGAAAATGGCTCTTACAGCCGCTGAATACCTTGCATTTGACAAAGGTATGCACGTTCTTGTAATAATGACAGATATCACAAACTACGCTGATGCATTAAGAGAAGTTTCAGCGGCAAGAAAAGAAGTTCCCGGCAGACGTGGCTATCCGGGATATATGTACACCGACCTTGCTACACTATACGAACGTGCAGGAAGATTAAAGGGTAAGGAAGGAAGTATCACACTTATTCCTATACTTACAATGCCTGAAGATGATAAAACCCACCCCATTCCTGACCTCACAGGATATATTACAGAAGGTCAAATAATTCTAAGCCGTGAGCTTTACAGAAAAAATATAGCTCCCCCGATAGATGTTCTCCCCTCCCTTTCAAGATTGAAGGATAAGGGTATAGGTAAGGGTAAAACAAGAGAAGACCACGCCAACACAATGAATCAGCTCTTTGCAGCATATGCAAGAGGTAAAGAGGCTAAAGAACTTATGGTAATTCTTGGTGAGGCGGCATTGTCCGATGTTGATAAGCTATATGCCAAGTTTGCCGAAGAGTTTGAAAAACAGTATGTTTCACAAGGCTATACAACCGACAGAACTATTGAAGAAACTCTCACCATTGGCTGGAAGCTCTTGTCAATATTACCGAGAAGTGAATTGAAACGTATTAAGGACGAATACCTCGACCAATACTACGGCAAGTGAGGTGAGGCATTATGGCACAGTTAAATGTCAACCCGACACGAATGGAGCTTACAAGGCTCAAAAAAAGTCTTGCTACTGCTATAAGAGGTCATAAGCTGTTAAAGGATAAACGAGACGAGCTTATGCGTCAGTTTCTTGATATTGTAAGAGAAAACAAGGCATTAAGAGAAAATGTTGAAAAAAGACTTTCTGAAGCTAATCAGTATATGGCAGTTGCCGGCTCTGTCATGCAGAGAGAGGCTCTGGCCTCGGCTTTACTCATGCCAAAACAGGGAGTTACTTTAAAAATTGGCACTAAAAACATAATGAGTGTGGATATTCCAACATTTGAGGTTAAAACAAAAACTGACTCAAAAACCGATATTTACTCTTATGGATTTGTTAATACAAGTGGTGACCTTGACAACGCCATTTCAATTTTCTCTGATATTCTGCCTGACATGCTGAAGCTTGCGGAACATGAAAAATCTGCTCAGCTCCTAGCATCAGAAATAGAGAAAACACGTCGAAGGGTTAACGCACTTGAATATGTTATGATACCTAACTATCAGGATACCATACGATATATTACAATGAAACTTGACGAAGCAGAACGTAGCAACACAACAAGACTTTTAAAAATTAAGGATATGATGATTGCAGAAAATATAGAAGCAAAATAAAATTGATTTTTCAATAGGCAGGAACAGCCATAATTGAGCGTTCCTGCCTTTGCTGTATTATGAATATAAAAGGAATACTTTTTAATTTCACTAATATATTATATACTGGTGATGTATATGAAAGGTCTTAAATCTAATATTATAGTAGGAATTATATTTGTTTCAGTGTTTGGAACATTATTTCACTTTGTATATGAGTGGTCTGGAAATAATGTTCTTGTTGGACTTTTTACTCCTGTTAATGAATCAATTTGGGAACATACAAAATTGCTTTTTTTCCCTATGTTGGTATTTTCCTTATACCTTATCAAAAAATATAGTGCTGAATATCCTTGCATACGCTCTGCCTCAATTTTGGGAACACTTTCAGGAGTTGCACTAATAATAGTATTATTTTATACATATTCAGGTATAATAGGTTATAATATCGCTGTTGCTGATATAGCAATATTCTACATCAGTGTTATAACTTCTTTTTTTATTATTTATAAAACAGCAATATCATGTAAACCAAACACATATAAGACTATTTTACAAATCATTTTACTTATAATGCTCTACCTGTTTATAATTTTTACATTTTATCCCCCGAATATCCCGCTTTTCATCAATCCCAAAATTATTGTTAAATATTGACAAAGAGCCCATTTAAAAATCAAAACAAAAAGGACATCATTCGATGTCCTTTTCACTTTGGCTCCTCAAGTTGGGCTCGAACCAACGACCCTGCGGTTAACAGCCGCATGCTCTGCCGACCGTCACGCATTACACCTAAAATAGATTAATCCATAAAAGCCTTAAAACTATTTCCTATATTTATATTCGCATATCTTCATATTTTAATACTTCATTATTTGAACACTCTTCTCCAAAGAACTGCCTATAGCTGGCATTGAGTTCAATCTCTATTTGATACCCTTTTCTGACGCTTACCCTTTTAATCAATTTACATATTATTATTTTCTGTTCTTCTAACGATGCACAGAAAAATTCATCTGCCCAACTTACAAACTGGTCATAATAAAAATCTATTTTTGTAATTAATTCTTTTTGCAGTTCTATATCGTTTTCATTATCAACAATCAGTTTTTCAATTTCACACAACTCATTTTTTGTTGTGTCAATTGACATAGAAAGAACATCAACAGTAAACGAACTTTCACCGGTTAAGCATTTTCCAACTTCTGCAGTCAATTCTGAAAGTCTTCTTGTCAGTTTAGCTCTTTTTTCAGATAAATCCTTATAGAGTTTTTTCTGTTTATTCAATTCATTTCTGTATCTGATTTCAAGAGCTTTATCCTTTGGAGTCTGTTTTATTTGTTTAAAATATCTTGCAGCAACGGACATTACCATTTCATCTATTCTTGTTGCAGAATATATTGATTGCCCGTCACAATCATTTAATCCCCTCGAACGATGATAACATAAGTATCTTAAATATCTTGACTGGCCAATTGTTCCGTCAGTTCTTACATATTTATCAATACTTGATGTTGACACCAATCTGCATCCACAGTGAGCACAAAACAGGTTGCCTGACAACAAAGTTTTACCTTTATTAGAAATTGCAATACTTCTCTTTTCAAAGCTTTTTCCTGCACGCTGATCTAAAATCTTCTGTACCTCATCAAATACAAACTCACTTATTATTACAAGTCTGTCTATCTTAGGTGATATAGAGTCTCCTGCAACATAGTAACCACAAAAAATCTTATTTCTTAAAATACGATTTATTGTATTACTTTGAAACTTACTCCCATTATGAGTTCTTACTCCCAAACTGTTTATGTATTCAGCCAATTTATGTGAGCCGTATCCCTCATACAAAGTCTTTTCAAAGATTATTACCACACACCTTGCTTCTTCAGGATCTATAACTAAATCTTTTACAGGTTGACCTCTTTTATTTATTCTGCCAAGATATTCACATCTATAACCAAACGGAGTTGCTCCGCCACGATACTCTCCCTCTTCAGTCATTTGAGCCGTAACAGCCTTAAGACGCATAGATGTTTTTTCACTTTCTGTATTAGCCTGCAAGAAACGGACATAATTCACAATCTTATCTCCCTGATTTTCTAACTTTTGCTGTCCTTCTTGTGTACTCCACACTTCTATACCGTGCTTTATAAACCATTCAACAACAAAGGGAGTTTCATCATCTATTCTTCCTATCCTATCAAACATAAAAACAAGCAGAATATCAAACTCTCCATTCTCTGCAGATTGCTTGAGTTCTTGTATTGCATCTCTTTTCTCAGCAGAAACTTTATATCCTGATATACCCTTTTCATATACCTCTCCAACAATAATCCAGCCTTGTCTTTCGGCAAATTCATGACATACCTTTTTCTGCATAGGAATATCATCTCTTAACTTATCATACTGCTTTTTTGTTGACACTCTGTATAATATTTTTACTCTTTTGGGGATTAATCCTATATTTTCCTGCATAATCTTCCACCTCGCATAAATATAATTAT
>JAFQNU010000233.1 GCA_017420825.1 Clostridia bacterium | reverse complement strand
TTCTGCCAGTCCTCTATATAAGTGCTGAGTGTTTCAATGTAAGCAGGTATATTATTATACAAATCTATTGCATTCTTATATATTGCAGGAACCAATGCCCTTACAACAAAAAACACAACAAGCAGTGCCAAAATATAGACTATAAGAATACTAAGACTTTTGCTCTTTTTTTGTATATACCTATTTTTACATTTCAACAAAAGATTTTGTATCTTTTTACATGGAAGATTAAAAATATACGCTATTACAAATCCGATTACAAACGGTCTTACGATACGGAAGAAATTCGAAATGTATTCTCCAACAGCCGAAAGATTATCAAGAGATTTATACACAATAATCAGAACAAGCAACAGACTAAATGGCATAAACCATTCCCTGTATTTTTTTAAATTCTTCATTTTAGTCCCGGTCCTTTCTTAGAAAAAACGGACAAATGAAACTGTGCTCATCTGTCCGTATAAAGCATTATGATAAAATTATCAGTTTTCAATTATAACAAGTGATGCTATATAAGCACCATTTTGAAGTGAGCCTCTTATCGATACACTCATGCCCTCCTGTAAGTCCTTCATCATCTTTGTCATACCGCCTGCTGTTATAAATGTTGTTGAAGTATCCTTACAGAAAATTGTTTCTCCGTCAACCTTAATAAATCCCTTTGATGCATTAACTACTTCTATAACACCTGTTACAGGATTTGATGACATAACTGCTGTTGTTGCAGAAATGCTTAATACTGCACCGCTCTCAACTGTAATTTTAACCAAATCACCAACTCTTAAATCATAAAGTGATGCTTCCTTGCCACCAAGTGTAATTTTAACTGTCGGGAGTACATCAAACTCCTTTATTTCATTGTTAACCTTAACCTTGAGTGATGATACGTCCGCAATACTTACTGATGAAATTGCACCCTCATAAGTTCTGGTATCTGATACAGCCTTAACCTTAGTTACCTGTTCATACTCCATAATGATTGTTATACTGTCACCCCTATATATTACAGATAAATCTTCAAAATCACCATTTTTATACACTGAAACATCTTCATCGAGGAAAATCTTCAATCCGTCATATTCCTCGTCCTCATGAGAAATTACAATGTACATATCATCATCGATACCAACCTCTTGTACAACGGCATCTTTAATACTGCTCTCAATCTGAAGTCTTGTCATGCTGATTATTTTGTCGTTAGTAATGTCTATTTCTACATAATCGCCTGCCTTGAATGATTTGAGTGTCAAGCCTGAGCCTGTAAGCTCATTATAGGAAGTATTGATTGCTACAACATATTCTGTTGCCTCTTTAGTTGCCGCATCTCTCAATGTAACGGTTGTTTCATCTGATGCCATTGAATATCCCTGGAATATTCCTCTTACAGTTTCATCAACAACAGTTTCAAGAACATCTACAAAAACAAGCTCATTATTAATATAGGTAAGTCTTGAATTTGTGTGAACTATTTCCGCATTTTCATCAGCAAGCTCATTATCAACATAGAACTTTGTGTATTCAACATATCCCATCGGGATTTCTGCCCCGTCCGGATCCATAATGGTTATGTTATTTTTTTCTGTATCAAGCTCTGTTACAAGTGCTGTTTCAATATACAAATTCATTTTGTCAACTACACGGTGAAGCATAACTGCAATCTGACTTCTCAACACACTTGTTTCAGGTGAAAAGTACCCATCGTCCATGCCATTCATTATTCCCTGCTCGCTTACATAATATACATACTGAGCATAATCGGAGGAAATGAGCTGTGCGTCTGTGTACTCCATATCAATGAGAACCTCTGCATTGGCAACATCATCAGCACACATAGCCTTGGTTATAATAGCCGCCGCCTCTTGTCTTGGCATAGCCACAGCTGCTTTTCCGTCTCTTAAAAATGTGTCAACATCGTCCTCATCAAGAATACCTCGGTACATCATGAATGATACCTCGTCTTGTCCGAAATTTAAGCCGATTGAATCAACAAAATCCCCATACTGAGCTTTAGCAGCCTCTAAAACCTCTTCATTCTCAGATCTGTTTGCACCAATTGCTCTTGAGAAAAGTACTATTGTCTCAAGTCTTGTAACCTGATTATCTGGTCTGTATGTATTGTCCTCATAGCCTGCTATGTACCCCTGCTCTGCCATTTCCTCAATCTGTGTTTTAGCCCATGCATATTTAGGGTCGGAAATATCGGTAAATGAGGTCTCTGCAAACGCTGTCTGAACCGTTCCCACACCCATGGCAGCAGCCAAAATCAAGCTAAATAATTTTTTCATAATCTTCAGTCCTTTCGGGTTTATTATATGATGTATTCTGTAAATTTTTCAATAAGTTCTACATCTCCTTACCCTACTATATCATATTCATTGTAATTAATCAATATATATACAAAATTTGTATAATTATTGTAATATTTCTGCAATTTTTACACAATATATTGTATCTATTGCAAAATATTTA
>JAFQNU010000232.1 GCA_017420825.1 Clostridia bacterium | reverse complement strand
TAACCAAAATTTAAAAATATTGTTGACAAAAAAAGTCAGTTATGATAAACTAGTAGTAGTTAGGCAAGACTAACTCATTTTTATGTCATACAGTTAGTTATAGCTAACTCAGAAATATAATTTCAGGAGGCAGAGAGTTTATGAAATCGCTCAGAGATGCAAAGCCGGGAGATACGGTTAAGGTACTCAGCCTGACAGGCGAGGGTGCTGTAAAACGCCGTATCATGGAGATGGGTATTACAAAGGGTATAACAATCTATGTAAAAAAGGTTGCACCGTTAGGAGACCCAATGGAATTGACAGTAAGAGGTTATGAATTAACACTGCGCAGAGCAGATGCAGATATGATTAACGTTGAGGAGGTGCGCTAATGGCTAAAGAGTTGAAAATTGCACTTGCGGGTAATCCGAACAGCGGTAAAACAACACTTTTTAATATTCTCACAGGCTCTAATCAGTATGTTGGAAACTGGCCGGGTGTTACGGTTGAGAAAAAGGAAGGTCAAATGAAGGATAATAAAGATATTATTGTAACAGACCTTCCGGGAATATATTCTTTGTCCCCCTATTCACCTGAGGAGATAGTTGCAAGAAATTATCTTATTAATGAGAGGCCTGATGCAATTTTAAACATAGTTGACGGCACAAATCTTGAACGCAACCTGTATCTTACAACACAGCTTGCAGAAATCGGAATACCAATTATAATTGCTATTAATATGATGGATATTGTACGCAAAAACGGAGATATAATTGATACCGAAAAGCTCTCAAAAGCATTAGGAATAAAGATTTTCGAAATATCCGCATTAAAAGGCACAGGCATTGATGAAGCCGCAGCAGCGGCAATAGAAATTGCAAAAAATTCCTCACCTTCTGTATCAAGACATATATTCAGCGGAAGTGTGGAGCATGCACTTGCACATATTGAGGAAGCAGTTTTGCATGATTTGCCCGACGACCGTCACAGATGGTATGCGATTAAGATATTTGAACGTGATAACAGAGTTATCGAGCATTTAAAAATCAGCGATAACACTGTTAAACACATTGAAAACGACATCAAGAGCTGTGAATACGAGCTTGACGACGATTCTGAGTCAATAATCGCAAACGAAAGATATAACTACATAACAGATGCAGTTTCAAGCTGCTATAAAAGGTCAAAAAAGGGTGCTTCAAACATATCAGATAAAATAGATAAAATTGCAACAAACAGAATTTTAGCCCTTCCTTTGTTTGTATTTATAATGTGGGTTGTTTACACTATTTCAATTGGTACGGTAGGCGACTGGACAGTTACATTCATGAATGACGGTCTGTTCGGCTCTTTTTCCGAAACATATGAAACAGGCTTTTTATCAAAGCTTTACAGTATTCCCGAATTACTTAATATGATTTTCTTAAATGCAGACGGAATACCTGTTATGCCCGAATGGCTGTATTCGCTTATTATGGACGGTGTCATAGGCGGTGTCGGTACAGTTTTGGGCTTTGTTCCTCAAATGCTTATACTGTTCCTTCTCTTATCAATTCTTGAGGATTGCGGATATATGTCACGAATTGCGTTTATTATGGATAAGATATTCAGAAAATTCGGTTTGTCTGGTAAAAGCTTTATACCTATGCTTGTTGCGTCGGGTTGCGGAGTACCCGGTATTATGGCAAGCCGTACAATTGAGCAGGACAGAGACAGAAGAATGACAATCATGACAACAGGCTTTATTCCCTGCGGTGCTAAAATGCCCATTGTCGGACTTATCGCAGGAGCATTATTTAACAACAGCTCATGGGTAGCAACAGGAGCTTATCTTGTTGGTATAGGTGCGGTAATAATTTCGGGAATAATTCTTAAAAAGACAAAAGCATTTGCAGGAGAGCCTGCTCCGTTTGTTATGGAATTACCCACATATCACTCCCCTGTTGCAGGTAATGTTTTAAGAGCAACCTGGGAACGTGGCTGGGATTTTATTAAACGTGCAGGAACTGTTGTTTTAGGGGCAAGCATTATAATATGGGTATTAAACAGCCTCAGTTTTGATGGTGGTTTCCACTATATTAATGGCGGAGACGAGACATCTATCCTTAATCTGCTCGGCGGTGTAATTGCACATTTATTCACTCCGCTTGGCTTTGGAAACTGGCAGGCGGCAGTTGCAACAATTTTAGGACTTGTTGCAAAGGAAGAGGTTGTCGGAGTATTCGGTTCACTCACCTCAATGTCAAATGCAGATATGGCATTTGAACTTGTTGAGACAGGCAATTCGGCAGGTCTTGTGACTATCGGTCAGGAAATTTTTAGCGGCAGTAAGCTTGCAGGCTTCTCATTCATGATGTTTAATCTGTTGTGTGCACCTTGCTTTGCCGCAATGGGAGCAATTAAACGTGAAATGAATAATGGTAAATGGACAGCATTTGCAATTACGTATATGTGTGCATTTGCTTATGTAACTTCTCTGATTGTATATCAGCTTGGTACATTCTATACAGGCGGTGCATTCACCGTGTGGACAGCAATTGCATTCCTGTTACTTGCTGCTCTTGTATATATGCTGTTAAGACCAAATAAAAATACAGAAAAAAGTTCAAAAGGAATGAGCTTATGATATCATTATGGTACGCAAATCCAGGTGAGGATTTCAAGATTTTAAAATGTCCCGATAAGCTGATGATTTTAACCTCAGAGCAAACCGAATTCAGCTTAAAAACACTTGTTGGTAACACACTGCCTGTTGTCGGCAAAAATGATGACGTTATATACGCTGTTTTTGCACAGAAACGATTTGCTTTTTCAAAAACTGACGCATTAAAAATTATGGGTGATATAACAGGCAAAACCGAAAAACCACCTACTATAATGGGAGCTTCGGTATCGTGCAGAAACGACTGTTCACAGTGTAAGATATGTCGTAAAAAATAATGTTAATAAACAGAGGGTAGAGAATTTTTAAGTTCTCCACCCTCTGTTTTTATTCGTCAGAATATTCCCAAAACCCATTTAGTTCCCAGTCTAACATCAAATCAATATTATATTTCTTTGCCTCTTCGATTATATATTTCATTCGTATGGGTGCTAAAAAGATTATAAAAAAGCCTATTGAATGAAATATAATAAATGAGGTGGCTGCAGATACTTCAAAACGTGTAAACCTCATGAATTTTGTAATAAGAAACAACCATGTGTCAAGCCAGTCAGGTACAAAGACGTTTACAGCTATATTAGCCGCCATAAACAAAAGATATGCACATGTATTGCTTATGTAATAAACCTT
>JAFQNU010000231.1 GCA_017420825.1 Clostridia bacterium | reverse complement strand
ACCTTTGCACCAAGCGCGGAAAAGCCTTTTAGATGTAAGTCAATCGGACGTGTGCCTATCGGACAGCCCCCCGGCATGGAAATCCTCGCCTTGCCAAAACGTGACAAAAGAGGTCCTGCAAGCAAAAAAGAACCCCTCAACTTTCCAACCAGCTCATACGGAGTTGTAAATTCGTTTATATTCTCACAGTCAATAACACTCTCATGCTTTCTTATATCAATTTTTCCGCCCAAACCCTCTATAATATCATACATTACTTCTATATCGCTAAGCTTGGGGATATCCTGAATAATATTTTTCCCTTTCGTTAAAATACAAGCCGCCAAAATTGGCAGTGAACTGTTTTTTGAACCACTTATAGTAACATCTCCACACAATGCTCCCGAATTTCTTACTATTATTTCTGACATCTGCTACCTCTTACCTTTCATTCATTTTACAACCATATTCTTTCCACAATTTTGAAATTTAATAAGTTTTTATAAAAAGATTGAAAAATATTACATTATGTGATACAATAGAAATAATATATTAGAAATCGGAGTTGATTTAAGTGAGCAGAGCTGATGAGATTTTTATTGCCAACTGCAAGGATATCTTACAAAATGGATATTGGGACAAAGATTTTGATGTACGCCCAAAATGGGAGGACGGAGAAAGTGCACATACAATCAAAAAATTCGGAATTGTTAACCGATACGATTTAAGCAAGGAATTTCCAATTCTCACCTTAAGACGTACATACTTAAAGAGTGCTATTGATGAGATTTTATGGATTTGGCAGAAAAAGTCCAATAATATAAAGGATTTATCTTCTCATATCTGGGACCAGTGGGCTGATGAAAACGGCTCAATCGGAAAAGCCTATGGTTATCAGCTTGGAGTAAAGCATAAATACAAAGAGGGTGAGTTTGACCAAGTTGACAGAGTTTTGTATGACTTGAAAAACAATCCTCTCAGCAGAAGAATTATGACTAATATTTATAATCATGCAGACTTATCGGAAATGGGACTCTACCCTTGCGCTTACAGTATGACCTTTAACGTAAGCGGAGACACATTAAACGGAATTTTAAACCAACGTTCACAGGATATGCTTGCGGCAAATAACTGGAATGTGTGTCAGTATTCCATTCTTTTGATGATGCTTGCACAGGTCAGTGGTTTAAAAGCAGGCGAGCTTGTTCATGTAATTGCAGACGCACATATTTATGACAGACATATACCTGTTATTGAGGAAATAATTTCAAATACTCCATACAATGCACCTGCATTGATTATGGACAAAAGTATTGACGATTTTTATAAATTTACCTGTGACAGCTTTAAGCTTGAAGATTATAAATATCATGAATTTACAAAAAAAATACCTATTGCAATATGAGAAAGGAATAAAACATGAAATTAATTGCTGCAGTTGATAAAAATTGGGGTATCGGAAAAGACAACGACTTACTGTTTCATATCAAGGAGGACATGAGGTTTTTTAAAGAAAAAACAGTCGGAAATGTAATTATTGTCGGCAGAAAAACACTTGAATCATTTCCTGCATCAAAGCCATTACCCGACCGAAAAAATATTGTGATAACACGTGATACAGATTATAAATGTGATGATTGTATAATAGTTCACAGCACAGATGAACTTTTTGAGGTTATAAAGAATTATAAAGAGAACGTATATGTTTGCGGCGGTGCTGAAATCTATTCTCTGCTTCTTCCATACTGTGATACAGCATATATAACTAAGGTTGATGCTATTGCTGACGCACAAAAATTTATGCCAAATCTTGATGAGTTTGACGGTTGGAAGCTCGATACTGACGGTGAAACTCAAACCAACGGAAAATATAATTTTAAGTTTTGCACATACAAAAACGAACTGCAGTAATTGCAGTTCATTTTTTTCTTATAATACTTTATTCAAAAAATCTATTGTT
>JAFQNU010000230.1 GCA_017420825.1 Clostridia bacterium | reverse complement strand
TGAAGAAATTATTATCAGTTTTATTAACGATAACCATGCTTATATCCTCATGCGGATTTGACGGCACAAAGAGCAACGATAATGAGGAAATAATTGTAAACAGTGAGTCGGGAAATATTTTAAGACTTGGAATAGAAAGTGTAGACACATTCAACCCCATTTTTACAAAATCGGTGTCGGTGTATGACTGCATGAATCTTATTTTTGAACCGTTGTTTACCTTTGACGAGGGATTAAATCCAATAGGAGTTCTGGCAAAGGACATCAGTGTTTCGGAGGACGGATATACCTATACCATAAAAACAAAAGAGGGAATTGTCTGGCATGACGGGACACCCTTTAATTCTCATGATGTTCTGCACACACTTAACTTGATACGTTTTCAGCAGAGCACTTTCTCAAACGCACTGTCCTGTGTGGCATCGGTGAGTGCGCCCGATAACAACACAGTTGTTATCGGAGTGAAGAGACCTGTTCCGAATTTTACGGCGCTATTATCATTTCCGATAGTGCAGGCAAGCGTTACAACGGAAAATTTGTCAGAGTACATTCCGATAGGAACAGGGCCGTACAGATATAACTCGAAAAGCACAACAGATGAGATTAGTCTTATAAGGAATGATAACTGGTACTCATCACCTCCTGCAATCAATGAGATAAGACTAAACATTTTAAAGGACGCAACAGCAGTTTCTACCGCATTTAATGCAAGTAAGATTCACGCAATAACCTCGGACATAATGGATTTGAATACAACAACTCCGAGAGGTGAGGTGCAAAGCTGTGATTATATTTCAAATAACATGATTTTTCTTGGCATTAATAACTCAAAGCATAAGCTAAGCGGTGCAAACACAAGAAAGGCAGTATCGTATCTTATTGATAAACAGGAAATAGTTGCAACAGAAATGTTTTCAAGAGCAGTTGCAGCAGAAGCTCCGATAAATCCGTCAGCATGGTATTCACCCTCGCAGACAGCGGCAGACTATGACGCAGAATATATTACAGAGGTATTATCGCTTGATGGCTGGCAAAAAAAAGAGAATGGTGAGTTTTACAGAATATATGAAAAACACACAGACAGCGGTGAAGTACAGCCTGTTGGGGAGTATCTGAGTATTGAAATACTTGTAAATGACGGAAATGAAGAAAGATTAAGGATTGCAAATAAAATAGGGAATGCTTTTAATGCGTTTGGTATTGACACAGCTATAAGGGTTGTAAGCTTTGAGGAGTACAGCACAAAAATTAATGAAAAAAGCTTTGATATGTTTGTAGGTGAAATAAAATTGCCTGATAACATGGATCAGTATTCACTGTTATGTGATGAAAATAATTATTTTGCATATAAGAGCGGAGCTATGTCAGATGCAGTTTACCGCCTTGGTGTTTCAGGCTCAACTGAAGCAGCAAAAGAGGCATACGGAGCATTTTATAACATATTCAGAGAGGAAATGCCATTTGTTCCATTGTTTTTCAGAAAAGAGAGTGTAATTTTTGAAAAGAGTCTTTCGGGAACAAGTATGCCGACAGTGTTTACAGCGTTTTCAAATCCGCATAACTGGTATCTATCATATACAAGCTGATTTTAGCTATTTACAAAAGAGGAGTGAGACAAATGGAGTTAACAGATATAATAGGGTATCTGAAAAGAAATTCCGATAAGTTTTCCAAAAGACAAAAGCTCATTGCAGATTATATAATCGAAAATTACGACAAAGCAGCATATATGACTGCCGCCGCTTTGAGTGAAACGGTGGGTGTGAGCGAGTCCACAGTGGTGAGATTTGCCGCAGAAATTGGTTTTGACGGATATCAGGATATGCAAAAAACCTTAAGGCAGATTACCATGACTCAATCAACAAGCTTAAAGAGAATGGAAATTGCCCAGAGACATTTAAGAGAGGAAAGTATCTTATCCGATGTTTTAAAATCCGATATAAGTATGATTGAAAAAACTCTTTCTGAAATAGATAAAACACAGTTTGAGGGAGCGGTTGAGGCTATTTCGGGTGCAAACAACATATATATAACAGGCGTGAGAAGTGCGTCATCGCTTGCCTCCTTTGCAGATTTTTATCTGCATCTGATGTTTGATAACACAAGGCTCATAAACTCTGCTGACCCTGCCGATATGCTTGAACAGGTTTTAAGAATTGGAAAGGGTGACGTCATAATAGGAATGAGCTTTCCGAGATATTCAACGAGTATAATAAAAATACTTGAATACGCAAAAAGACAGGGTGCGTGCGTGATAAGCATTACAGACAGCATGAATTCACCTATTGCAAAGCTTTCCGACTACACCCTGACGGCAAGAAGTGATATGGATTTCTTTGTTGATTCGCTGATTGCACCGTTCAGTGTGGTTAATGCACTTATTGCGGCATTGGGTATGAAGCACAGGGAGCAGATTACCAAAACCTTTGAAAATCTTGAAAGTATATGGGAAGAATACGAGGTATATGATAAAGAATGAGGGTAGCGATAATAGGGGCAGGACCGGCAGGGATGATAGCCTGCGGATACCTTGCCAAAAAAGCAGATGAGGTAATTCTGATTGACCAGAACAAATTTCCGGGAAAAAAATTACGGATAACGGGTAAAGGCAGATGCAATATTACCAACAGTGCGGATATTGAGGATTTTATAAAAAATGTTCCGACTAATCCAAGATTTCTATATAGTGCTTTTTATTCCTTCACAAATGATGATATAATTGCACTTTTAGAAAAAATGGGAGTTAAAACGAAGGTTGAAAGAGGAGGCAGGGTGTTTCCCTGTTCTGATAATGCAAAGGACGTTGTTGAAGCTCTGAAACGATTTGCGTTGCAGAAAAATGTGAGGTATATGTGCGCAAAGGCGCAAAAGCTGAAAATTAAAGACGGAAAATGCGTGGGAGTTATAACCTCGCAAAAAGCGATAGCATGCGATGCTGTTGTTGTTGCGGCAGGCGGTTGTTCATATCCGCTTACAGGCTCTGACGGAAGCGGATATAAGCTTGCACAGGGTGCAGGACACAGCATAATTGAACCAAAGCCGTCATTAATACCGATAGTAATAAATGAAAAATGGGTTAGTGAGCTGATGGGGCTTGCTCTTAAAAATATTGAAATTTCGGTATATAACGGAAAAGGAAAGAAAATATATACCGACTTCGGAGAAATGCTTTTTACACATTTCGGAGTAAGCGGTCCTGTAATACTTTCCGCCTCGGCTCACATGAGAAGTGTTGATAAGGAAAATTATAAAATAGCAATAGATTTAAAGCCTGCACTTGATTTTGACAAGCTTGATAAGCGGATATGCAGGGATTTTGAAGAATTTAAAAATAAGCATATAATAAATGCGCTGGACGAGCTGTTACCAAAGGCGCTTATACCGCTTGTGATAAAATTGTCCGACATACCGCCTCATAAGGAGGTCAATTCCATAACAAAGGAAGAAAGACATAAGCTTATAGAAAATATAAAAGCGTTATGTGTAAGTGTAAAGGGTTTTAGACCTATCGAAGAAGCAATAATAACGTCAGGCGGAGTTAAGGTTTCTGAAATAAATCCGTCAACAATGGAATCAAAAGTAGTTGACGATTTATATTTTGCGGGTGAGATTATAGATGTTGACGCCCTCACG
>JAFQNU010000229.1 GCA_017420825.1 Clostridia bacterium | reverse complement strand
TGAACCATGCTTTCCGTAACAAAAATTATTTCCGTAGCCCACGAGTATATCATATTCGTCACTAAGTATGCCGTTGTTACTAATGTTGCCGTCTTTATCCATAAAATACCATTTTCCATCGGTTGATTTTTGTACATATCCACCGTTGTCAGAAAAAGTTTGAGTTAAATTTTTAAATGTTCCTATATGACTGTTTGTTGCAATATTGTAAATTTCTATTCTTTCTTCAAAAACATATACTATAGCCAATAAATTATCGCTTAATTTAAAAGTAGACTCCAAACTGGAAAAATGAATTTCATGGGTATTCGCATCCATAAGTCCATTGACATTATTGATGGAAACTCGTATATATTGTTTTCCACCAACGCTCACCTCATCACGTAATCGTGCTCCAAAATGGACGAGTTGTGCAGGTATTTTAACTTTATTAATATTTGTTTCGGCATATCCTATTGTTATTGAACACACACATATTTGAATACAACATATAATTAAACTAATTATTTTTTTCATAATATTATTCCTTTCAATTTTATTGTTGACAGCAGATGATTTACATAATCTTATGGAATATACTCAAGTAAAACTCCCTCCTTTGTGTTAATTTACATAAAAATACGAAAATTCATCGTTCTGTCACAAATGGTCATTGATTATGTCTATGACAGTACAATTATATATCAATAGAGATAAAAAGTCAATACTAAAAATGTAATTTAATTGTTTTAGATATGATATAATAAAGTTATAGAAATGAGGTGCTTTATGTGAATGTAGGTGAAAGAATTAAATTTTTTAGACAAAAACAGAACATAACAGTTAATAAGCTTGCAAATCTTGCAGGAATATCCCAAAGCTATTTAAGAGATTTAGAACTTGGAAAAAAACAGCCGACAGTTGAATATTTGTCATATATTTGCGATGCTCTTGGAATAACATTAGAAAGGTTTTTTGTTGATGAAGATAAGGAAACTGAATTGAATAGAGTGATAAGTGAATTAAGCAACGAGCAAAAAACAGTGCTAACCGAGTTTTTAAAAACAATGGTAAAAAAAGGGGATTTTTAAAAAAGTTCCATTAAAAATTGACTCAAAAAATGCCCGATGCTCATTTTTAGCATCGGGTATTTTGATTATTCGTTTTTATTTCAACAAGTTTTCGGTAAATTCCTTCATATCTACAACAGTTCCATTCTTACGTGACTCTTCTGCCGCAAACACAAGCAAATGATTTTTAAAGGAAATATCAAGCTCAGACACTTCTGTTGCTTTTCTTATTCCTGCAAGGTAGTCATAAAGAGCATTGACAATTCCGCCGTCTCCGCCGCCATGACCTGACTCAATAGTCTCTCCGAGTCCCTCCGGAGCTAGCTGAACAGTTGTTGTTTTCCTGTCTGCAAAGCTATATATATGTGCCTGATTTTCGTATGCGTTTATTTCTCCCTTTGTTCCCATAATTCGTGTACGTCTGCCGCCTTCATTAAAGGCATTCATTGAGAATGTTACTGTCATTGAATCTGCAAATTCCATATTAACTGTCTGATGGTCAACAACGTCATTATCACACTTATAAACACATCTTCCATAAGGGCCTTCTGCAAGTGCTTTTAAAATTTGCTCATCTGTCGGCTCAGGCATCTTAGTTACTGCTCTTTTAGAGCCGATTGTAGCGCCCTCATTGTAATAATGCTTATAAGCACTGTAATAACATTCCTCATTATACGGACAGTTGTCAGTACAACGGTCTGGTGCGCCATCCGGTGCGTTTTCCTTTGTAAAGTGAGTAAGGCTTCCGAAGGATTGTATTCTTGTACATTCCTTCCCTGTAAGCCACTGTATCAAATCAAGGTCATGACAGGATTTTTGCAGTAGCATACATGATGTTTCCTTTGTTGTTCTCCAGTTACCTCTTACAAAGCTGTGTGCCTGATGAGTATTTCCAACAGCCTCAATGTGGTCAACCGACATAATCTCACCTATAACGCCGTCATCAAGCAATTTTTTCAGTCCTGAATACATAGGTGTGTATCTTAAAACGTGACACACAACAGCCTTAACACCGTTAGCATCAGCCGCTTTCTTTATTTTTGCACAATCCTCTGCTGTTGGCGCAATAGGCTTCTCAAGCAACATATCGTAGCCAAGCTCTGCCGCTTTTACCGCAGGCCCAACATGGTCCTGGTCAAGAGTAGCAATTATTGCTATATCTGCAAACTTCGGAATACTTAACATTTCCTCCCATCTTTCAAAACATTTGTCAGGCGAAATATTATGTTTTTCTCTTATGTACTCTCTGCGCTCTTTCACAGGGTCAGCAACACCCACAACTTCAAAACGGTCGGAATAATGTGCCATTATATCGGTGTAGTTTCTGCCTCGGCTTCCTGCTCCCATCAATATTACCTTAAACCTTTTCATTTTCCTTTTCCCTTCTTTTCCTTCAGACAGTTACAATGCCTGAAACTTATTGTTTTTGAAGATGATACCACACACACCCTCAAAAGTCAACACAAAAAGGAATAAAACACAAAAAAGGCAATATAGTTATCAACTTATGCAACTTATATTACACAACTATAAAAAAAAACGTAATCCGTCTTACGACAGATTACGCTTTTTTGATACAAGCTTATATATTTTATTACCCATGGGCAACATTTTAATCTCTTCCCCGGACAATGCTCCTGTTCCGAAAATAAGTGCTCCATATACCGCAACTCCCACAGCAATAGCAATAATTACAGAAATGAGATTAGATGTTGTTATCATTAGACACAATTTATAAATTACACTTGCCGCAACACCCATTACCGCAGCACAGCCTAACGGCAACATAATATATTTTTTAAGACTTAGCTTTAGTCCGACATTCCTTGTCAAAACAGTAAATCCATATGAAAAGGAGATAATCTGACATACAATCGAGCTTATCGGCGCACCATATATATTAATTTGCGGTTGCCTTATAAGAATTACATTCAAGATGAATTTTGCAACACAACCCATTAATAATCCTGTAGCAGGTGCAAATATTTTACCAATTCCCTGCAATGAGCCTGAAATAGTCTGATTAAGTGCAATAAATACAAGTGCCACAGAGCTTAGCTGTAAAAGCTCATAACCATATGGGAAGGATGGATAAAGCAACTGATAAACAGGCTTTGCAAGAGCAATAAAGCCTATTGCGCATGGTATTATTATCAAAAGAGAAATCAGCAGAGAATACGAAACATATTTTGATGCCTCTTTTTTCTCTCCCTTTGCCAATGCCGCTGAAACAGACGGAACAAGAACAGTTGCAAACGAGATGTTCATTGAAATAGGAAGATTTATAAGTGTATCACTTTTCGACAAAATCCCGGCAAGTCTTACCGCTTCCTCGTTAAGCTGTTCCAATGCAGGATTTATTATACTTGCCGCTCTTCCAAAGCTAACAGGTATCATAGATGCGAACGCCGCCTCAATACCCCTTGTGATTGTTGCCGTGTCAACAATTCTGTTAACCGCCGCAATAATCGAACCAAGCGAAATAGGAATTGAAATAAGCAAAATACTTTTAAACATTTCAAAGGTTGAACGTTTATCATTAACAACGGGCGAGGAATGGACTTTTTCCATGATACCTTTTCTTCTCTTGAAGTAGAAACCAAAAATGTATATTGTGCTCAAGACCGTTGCAAGGGTAGTTGCAAGATTTGCCCCCGCCGCCATAGCCGCCGCATTCATATCGGCATCATCAGGGAAAAGTACCATTTTTGACATTACAACAACAATTCCCACTGTGAGTATGCACTTAAACACCTGTTCTAATATTTGTGAACGGCTTGATGAGTGCATATTTTGCATTCCCACGAAATATCCTCTCACAACAGAAGAAATACAAACAAAAAATATAGACGGAGCAAGTGCCATTAGCACATATTTTGCATTTGGCATATTAATAATATGCGTTGCAATTGGTGTTGCACCAAAAAAAAGAATAGAGGAACTGACAACTCCTATTATTGAGAACAGTACAAGTGCATTTTTATATATTCTGTATGCACCCCTGTAATCACCCACCGCATTTTTTGCAGATGTCATTTTTGAAATTGCATTAGGTATTCCCACCGATGAAATTGCAAGCAAAAGTGTATAAATCTGATAGCCTGCAGAGTAATATCCATTGCCCTGGTCTCCAAAGCCTGAAATATTTGTTATTACAAGTCTGTATACTATACCCAAAACCTTCACCATAACCTGTGCAAACAGAATTATCATAACATTATTCATGAACGATTGATTCTTATTACCCATTTCAATTCTCTTTTCTGTTATAATTTATATCGTGCCAGCCATCTATACTGCTGTTCTTTATAGCAGTAAACAGCCTTTTCTTCATTCCGGGATTTACCGTCTTATCAAGACTCGATAAAATATCCTTGATTTCCTGTCTCTTTGTGACTCCGTCAGCAGGACAGGGATTTTTTAAAACAGGAACATTATTTCTCTTTGCCGCACCCTTTATATCTCCCTCTTTTGTATATATAAGAGGTCTTATCTGGTATATATCTGTCCTGTCAAGATATGTAACAGGCGAAAAACAGTTAATTCTGCCCTCATATAAAAGACTTAGCAAAAAGGTCTCTAAAACGTCATCGTTATGGTGACCAAGTGCAACAGTTCTGCACCCCTGCTCGATAGCAAAGTCATTCAGAGCACCGCGTCTCATTTTTGCGCATAATGAGCAAGGATTAAGTTCCTTACGGTAATCAAATATTACCTCTTTTATATTTGTGTTTTTTACAATATGCTCCACACCATATTTTTTACAAAATTCCTTTATTTGAGTATAGTCACAGTTATATCCCATATCAAGAGTAAGTGCCAAGACCTCAAATTTTTTTGGATAAAATCTTGACAAATTTGCAAGTGCCGCAAGCAGAATAAGGCTGTCCTTTCCACCCGAAACTCCCACTGCAACTCTGTCGCCGTCCTGTATCATGTCATAGTCCTCAACGGCTTTTCTGACATAGCTTACTATTCTTTTCATATTAATTTCCTTTTACTTCGTTTTAGTAAATACTTCCTTGTTTTTCCATAAATAATCAATTCCCGAAATAACCGTAATTATAACAGAAATCCAAACAAGTAAGTTTGTTATTATAATAGCTGTTGTCTGCGGAAAAATATTTTCGTACATTAATATCTGTGCTGCAATAATTGCAACCATCTGCGATACAGTTTTCACTTTACCGAACATACTTGCCGCAATCACATTGTTATTTCCTGCCGCAAGCATTCTAAGTCCCGATACTGCAAATTCTCTTGTTAAAATCAACATAATACAAACAGAACCAAGCCATGTAATTCTTCCCTGCTCAAGTAAAACAAGATATGCTGCCGTTGTAAGCATTTTATCTGCCAATGGGTCCATAAATTTTCCGAAATCTGATATCTGATTGTAGTTTCTGGCAATGTACCCGTCCAAAAAATCAGATACAGATGCCAGGATAAATGTTATAAGAGCCGCTGTAACTCCAAAACTGCCGCCAATTATCATAAATGCCATAAATACCGGTATAAGAATAATTCTCAAAATGGTTATTTTATTTGCCGTTGTCATTTTGTCATTAACTCCCTTTTCTTAAATTTCCTCTATTATACCAAATTTTATAAAAAAAAGCAATACACATTTATAATTTATCCTTTTTAAAGTGTTTCGTAGGATTTATTTCGTCAAAAAAGCACTCGCTGTTGCAAGTGCTTTTTTCATGGTACGCCTGATGCGATTCGAACGCACGGCACATAGCGTCGGAGGCTATTGCTCTATCCAACTGAGCTACAGGCGCATATTTCTCCTGTAGCTATACAGGAGTATGTTCTCTATTTTACTAAATATTTTTGGATTTGTCAATACAAGCACTTATTGCATCTATTACGGCGCTTCGAAATCCCTTTTCCTCAAGAACCTTTACCGCTTCAATTGTTGTTCCCGAAGGCGAGCAAACCATATCCTTCAGTTCACCCGGATGTTTTTCAGTCTCAAACACCATTTTAGCAGAACCAAGTACCGCTTGTGCTGCAAATGTATATGCCTGCTTTCTCGGCATTCCTCCAAGGACAGCCGCATCCGCCATAGCCTCAATTAACATGAACACATACGCAGGTGATGAACCGCTCACTCCTGTCACTGCATCCATAAGTGACTCGGTCACTATTTCGGTCTTTCCGACACAGTTTAAAATACTTATAATATCATCTTTTGCTGTTTCATCACTTTCAGCATATTGATTAAACGAGACTGCACTCATTCCCTCTCCAACAAGTGCAGGAGTATTGGGCATAACTCTCACAACTGAAAGTCCTGTAATTGAAAATGCCTTTTCTAACCTTTCTATGCTCTGACCTGCTGCAATTGAAACAATCACCTTGTTAGGCTGTATGTAATCTTTTATTTCATTAATTACACCATAAATAACATTCGGTTTTACTGCAAGAAATATAATATCAGCACTACAAACCTCTTTCAGATTTACGCATTTCACACCATAAATCTTTCCTGTTTCCTCGGCCACCTTTATATTCTTGTCATACACAAAAATATTTCCAGGCGTAACCATCTGTGATTTTACAACTCCGCCAATTATGGCACTTCCCATATTTCCTGTGCCTATAAATCCTATTGTTCTATTCAAGAAAACCGCTCCTTTTCATCATTAGCTTATTGACCTCTGCCCCAAAAAGCAGAATTATAACACACACATATATCCACAACAACATCAATACCACTGCTGTCAAGCTACCATAAATATATGAATAGTTCGAAAAATTTTCTATATATACAGAGTACAACCTCGAAAACAATATCCACCCAAATGCCGACACTACGGCACCGGGTAAATGCTTTAAAAAGCCTTTTTCCCGTCCGGAAAAGATATAATACATCAAACAAAAAACAATTACCGCTACACAAAAAAATATTATACCCCTCAACAGTATTGCGTACCTGTTAATGTCAAGAAATTCAATAATAAGGTCCCCGAACACCTGAAATAATAATGTTAAAATTAACACTCCCATAAATAGCAATGTATATACGATTGAGTATAACGCAGAAGCAATAAAATTTCTTTTTTTACCTGTTTCATATACTCTGCATATACCCCTCTCAACCGCCGCAACACCCCTTGAGGCTGACCACAGAGCTGTAACCGCTCCAAATGAAATCAGCGAGACAGATTTCTCCAAAAGTTCATCAACAAGCTTTAGTATAACAGGCTTTATAATTTCAGGTATAATATTTGAAATTGCAGAAAAGACCGTTTCCCGAGGTATAAAAAAACCTGTCAGTGATATCATCATCATTATAAATGGGAATGCTGATACAGTAATATAATATGACGCCTGAGCGGAATATACCGTCAACTCGTCTGCTTCTATATATGTTATAAATTTTTTTAAATTAAATATACCTTGCCGCATTTATTATAACACCATTTCTTCCAAAAATCAAGCTGTTATTATCATATTCACAATCACTCAAACTATACAAATAACCTCTAAAATGAAATTTTATTCTTTTCAAAAATTTTAACAAGGATTACTCCAAGTATAAGTCCGACAGTACCCTGAAATATACTTCCGGGAATACTTGACATTGCTGGAATAACCCCATACATAAAGCTCTCTGCAATAAAATAACCTGACACCATCACAAATTCGGCTAAAGCACCGCTTATAACTCTCGACAGCGTGTTCCCAAGTCTCTTTCGAATAAGCATGTAACCGTAATATGCCACAAGTGCCATGGTTCCCTTAATAACAAAGGTCACAGGAGCATATATTACATAACCCAAAAAAATATCCGCCAACGCAGAGCCTACACCTGCCGCAAGAAAACCGTATAGCGGAGATAGCATAAATCCCGATAAAAGCACCACACAATCTCCAATATTTATGTAACCCTTCATTGGCGATGGTATTTTAATAATCATAGTCGCAACACAACAAAGCGCCGCAAACATAGATGCCATTACTACCTTTTTTGAGTTCATTATAATCTCCTCACTTTTTAAAATTAATATCTCTTTGTTAATTTATATCACTTTATAAATACATTGTCAAGACCAATCACAAAAAAATTAGGTAAAAATGCAACTTTTTCTTATTTTTTTGTTGATAAATCTACACTAATATTGGAGTGGTATAATTTAAGTACAGTCGACAAACACCCAAAAATACTCTATGTCAGAGGGCAAAGGCGAATATCGTAAAAATCAAGGAAAAAGGCAAAGTTGCTCATCCTCTCGTTCTCTTAAAACCACATGATAAAATCATTATTTTGTTAGCTCTTTTTTAAGGTAATAACTATGCTTCAAAACACAAAAGACCTCAAGATTCCAAAGAATCTCAAGGTCTTATTCTTATATTAAGTTTTGCCTAAAAGGGAATAATTCGT
>JAFQNU010000228.1 GCA_017420825.1 Clostridia bacterium | reverse complement strand
TTTGGAAATGATATTAATGTTTACAGCGTGGCAAGAGCATTTTATGAAAAATACAGAGTTAAATCAAAGGTGTTCGGAAAGGCACTCATGGGAACCTGCTACAAGAGTAAGCTTGTTGATTTTACGACTGTAAAAAATCTTGATAATCCTGAAGTTTTGCTTGAGGTTTTAAACGATTATGCAATGGAGAATACCTCAAAAAAACTGCTGGCAATCGGCTGTGGAGATAATTATGTTAAGTGTCTTTGCCAGAACAGGGATAATTTCAAATCGAATATTGTTCTGCCTTATGCGGACTACAATTTCTTGGAAGAGCTTATGGATAAGCAGAAATTCTATAATTTGTGTGAGGAGCATGGAGTTGAATATCCAAAAACCTTTATATGTACACCAAGAGACTGTGAAAATATTAAATTACATTTTGACCCTCCATACATTTTAAAGCCTGCAAATCAGGTTGAGTATTATAAGCATAAGTTTGAAGGTCAGAAAAAGGTATTTAAGCTTGATACAAAACGAGAGCTTGAAGAGGTTATAAAAAAGGTATATGAATCGGGTTATAAGGATAACTTGATTGTTCAGGACTTTATTCCTGGTGATGATACCTATATGAGAGTTTTAACAAGCTATTCCGATAAGCATGGTAAGGTCAAAATGATGTGCTTAGGACACGTTCTTTTAGAGGAGCATACACCGTACGGTATTGGAAACCATGCAGTAATTATAACTGAATTTGAAGAAGAGCTGATGCAAAAATATAAAAAATTACTTGAGGATATTGGTTATGTAGGCTTTTCAAATTTTGATATTAAATATGATTCAAGGGATAATAAATACAGAGCCTTTGAGATTAACACAAGACAGGGTCGAAGTAATTTCTATGTTACAGGCTCAGGACATAATATTGCACATCTTCTTGTTGAGGATTGGTTATATAACAATCCGCTTGAAGAGGATATTGCAAAAAATGAGCATTTATGGATGGTAGTTCCAAAGGGTGTTGCATTCAAATATGCACCCGAATATAAGAGCAGAATGAAACGATTAATTAAGGCTAAAAAGTACGTAAATCCTCTGTGGTTTAAGCCTGATAACGATTATGAGAGAATTTATCGCCTTATCCGTTCACAAATGGGACATTTTGTTAAATTCAAGAAATATCTTAAAAAATAAAAGGAGATGTTAAGATGTATAAGCTTGGAATAATCGGAGGCATGGGGCCTTTGGCTACACAGCTTTTATATCAGAAAATAATAGAAAAAACACAGGTGACGTGCGACCAGGAGCATATTGACACCATAATTTTAAGCCATGCAACAGTTCCAGACAGAACTGCAGCTATAAAAAGCGCAAAAACACTTGAGGTGTTTTCGGTACTGAAGGATGATGCAAAAATGCTTGAACAAAACGGAGTTCTGGCAATTGCTATTCCGTGTAATACATCTCACTACTTTTATGATAAATTGCAGAGAAGTGTATCTGTTCCTATTTTAAACATGGTGAGATTGACGTGTGAGAAAATAAAGGAAAAAAATCCCAACATAAAAAAAATAGGTCTTCTTGCAACTGATGGCACAGTGTATACGGGCATTTATAAAAAAGAGTGTAAAAAACTTGGTATTGAGTGCATAAATCCTGATGAAAACACTCAAAAAATTGTCATGGATATCATATATAATCAGATTAAGGTCGGACAAAAAGGAAATTTTGAGGATTTTGAAAAAATAGACGTATTCCTGAAAAAAGAGGGCTGTGAGGCGGCAATACTTGCCTGTACAGAGTTGTCATGCTTTGCGGCTTTTCATGAAATAGGAGATTTTTATGTTGACGCACTTGATGTATTGTGTGAGGAAGCAATCACTGTGTGCGGAGGGATATTGAAAGGGGAAGACAAATGATTTATACAATAGATAACTATGTTGATTTGTTGGGAAGTCTTGTTACTAAAAAAAATGCAAGCGGTAGTCGTGAAATTAAAAACGTAACATATAATTCAAAGGCGGTTTGTGACGGCACATTGTTTGTGTGTAAGGGGGCACACTTTAAGGAACAGTATCTTTTAGAAGCTAAGGAAAAGGGAGCAATATGCTATATATCCGAGAATGAATATGCAGTTGATATGGATTGTGTAATTGTTAGTGACATAAGACGCACTATGGCATTGATTTTTAATAAATTCTATGACAATGTGTGGGAAAAGCTTACAATGATAGGCATAACAGGAACTAAAGGCAAATCCACAACAACATATTTTATAAAGCATATTTTAGATGAATACTTAAAAAGTGAAAATAAGCCGAGAAGTGCGTTTATTTCATCAATTGACACATATGACGGTGTGGAAAATTTTGAATCTCACCTCACTACTCCTGAAATAGGGGAGCTTTTGGGACATATTAACAATGCTGTAAATTCAGATATTGAATATCTTACAATGGAGGTTTCCTCACAAGCTTTAAAATATGACAGAGTTTATGGAATAACATATGATGTCGGAGTTTACTTAAATATCGGTGAGGACCATATAAGCGATATAGAACACCCGAATTTTGATGATTACTTTAACTCAAAGCTAAAGCTTTTTGAAAACACAAAAACAGCTTGTGTAAGCCTTGACACACTTAACAGAGAAGATGTATTGAAGGCGGCATCAAAAAGTGAGAGGGTTATAACATTCTCATCAGAAATTGATACTGCAGACATTTTTGCATACGACATCAAAAAATCGGGAAATGATACTGTATTCATGGTGAGAACTCCCGACTATGAGCAGGAAATAACTCTTACAATTCCCGGTCTGTTTAATGTTCAGAACGCATTGGCTGCTATAAGTGTTTGTTATAGTCTTGGGATACCGCAAAAATATATTTATGTGGGGCTTATGAAGGCACGTTCATCGGGAAGAATGGAAATCTATTCAAATTCTGATAATAAGGTTGTAGTTATAGTTGATTATGCTCACAATAAAATGAGCTTTGAGAGTCTTTATAATTCGGTTTTAAAGGAGTTCCCTGACAGAAGAATTGTAACGGTGTTCGGTTGCCCGGGCAAAAAGGCATTTCAGCGAAGAAAAGACCTTGGCGAGCTTTCTGGAAGATATTCAGATATGGTATATATCACCGAGGAGGATGCAGGAGAAGAGCCGGTTGAGAAAATTTCTGAAGAGATTGCAGTTTTTGTAAAAGGCGAGGGCTGTGAGTATGAGATAGAAAACGACAGAGGCGAGGCAATTAAGAAAGCTATATTTACCTCGGATAAAGACAGTCTTATCCTTATAACAGGAAAGGGAAATGAGACAAGACAAAAAAGGGGTACAGAATATATAGCTTATCCGTCAGATGTTGAATATACAAAGAAATACTTAAAGGAATTTGACGTTTTAAAAAAATAGACGCTTCCGAAAAAATAGCTGATTTAGAAAGCATACTGCCGGAATTTCGGAAGCAGACTACAATACTTATTAAATTAGGCGGCAGTATACTTGAGAATAATGAGCTTGATATTTATGAGGATATTGCAAAATTAAAAAAGATTGGTGCAAGAGTTCTTATAGTACATGGCGGAGGAAAGAGAATATCCAAAAGCCTTGCGTCAAACGGTATTGATACAGAATTTATCGGTGGTTACAGGGTAACTGACGAGGAAAGTATAAAGGTTGTAGAAGAAGTGTTGTCGGGCGGAGTTAATAAGTCGATTGTCGGAGCATTAAAAAGACATGGTATAAAGCCGTGCGGTGTTTCGGGAAGAGATGCAGGACTGATTTCGGCAAAACGAAAGAGAATAATTGCAGGAGATATAGGTTATGTGGGAGAGGTTGACAGCATAAATCCTTCAATACTCAACCTGCTTCTTGAAAATGATTATACGCCTGTAATATCTCCTGTATCAATGGGCGAAGAGGGCGAGGCTTTAAATGTCAATGCAGATGATGCGGCATTTGCTATTGCCGAGGCACTTAAGGTTGATACGCTTGTGTTTTTAACTGATGTTGACGGAATACTTTTGGATGTAGATAATGATAAGACTATTGTAAATGTGCTTGATAAGGAAAAGGCAACATCGCTTTTAGAAAACGGCTTTATAGGCGGAGGAATGATTCCAAAGCTTAAAAACTGTATAAATTCGATTGACAACGGAGTAAGCGAGGTTGCAATTATTAACGGCGGAGTAAAATACAATCTTGTATCATATTTTATAACAAAGAACAAGGTAGGAACTACAATCAGAAAGGAAAAAGATGAATAAAAACGAGTATATAATGAAAGAATTTTCGGTGAGTAATAAGGTGCTTGAGCTTGTAGAACAGACCGAGAAGGAAGTAAGAGAACAGTTTGATAAAATTGAAGAAATTTGTCAGATAAATCAATATAAGGTTATGAAGGCATTTTCTGATAACAGGGTGAGTGATGCACATTTTGGGATTTCAACGGGCTATGGCTATGATGATTTCGGACGTGACACCCTTGACAAGGTTTATGCGCAAGCTTTTGACTGTGAGGATGCGCTTGTCCGCCATAATTTTATTTCAGGAACGCACACCATATCAACAGCACTGTTTGGTGTTTTAAGACCGGGAGATTTATTGCTTGCAGTAACAGGACGTCCGTACGACACTTTAGAAGAGGTCATAGGAATAAGCGGTGATGAGGGTGCAGGCTCACTAAAGGACTTCGGAATAAGCTATGATGAAATTAATCTGCTTGAAAATGGAGAACCTGATTATGATAAAATAGATGAGTACCTTAAAAACAATAAGGTAAAGGCAGTTATGATACAAAGGTCTAAGGGGTATGGCTGGCGACCGACTTACAGCTCAGAAAAAATAGGTGAGCTAGTAAGCTTCATAAAAGGCATTTCCCCTGACACAATTGCAATTGTAGATAACTGTTATGGTGAGTTTGTGGGAGTTAATGAGCCGACATCATTCGGAGCTGACCTTATCATGGGTTCTTTGATTAAAAATCCCGGAGGCGGTCTTGCTAAAACAGGCGGTTACATTGCAGGCAGACGTGATTTGGTGGAGCTTTGCTCATACAGGCTTACTTCTGTCGGTATAGGCAAGGAATGTGGCGCAAGTCTAGGATTTAACAGAGATATGTATCAGGGATTGTTTTTGGCTCCTCATGTGGTATCTCAGGCGATTAAAGCGGCTGTTTTGTGCGCTGGTGTATATGAAAAGCTCGGCTTTGAAACAGAGCCAAAGGCAAACGAGGAAAGAAATGATATTATACAGTCGGTAAAATTTGGAACAGCAGAGGGTGTTATAGCATTTTGTCAGGGCATACAAAAGGGTGCGCCTGTTGACAGCTTTGTAACACCTGAGCCATGGGACATGCCCGGCTACAGCTCACAGGTTATTATGGCGGCAGGAGCATTTGTTCAGGGTGCGTCAATTGAGTTTAGTGCAGATGCACCGATAAAGGAGCCTTATATCGCATATATGCAGGGCGGTCTTACATATGAATCGGCAAAGCTTGGTATCATTATGTCTGTTGAGAATATGCTAAACAGAGGACTTATATCCCTATAACACAATAAATTGAAATATGGAGTGAAAATACTTATGACAGAACGTAAAAATATTAGAAATATAGCAATCATTGCTCACGTAGACCATGGAAAAACAACACTTGTTGACGCACTTTTAAAGCAGAGCGGTATTTTTCGTGAAAATGAGCAGGTAGATGAGAGAGCGATGGACTCAAACGACCTTGAAAGGGAAAGAGGAATAACAATTTTAGCAAAAAACACCTCACTTTTATATAACGGTGTAAAAATCAATATTATAGACACACCGGGACACGCAGACTTCGGCGGTGAGGTTGAACGTGGGCTTGAAATGGTTGACGGTGTACTTTTGTTAGTTGATGCATTTGAAGGTTGTATGCCTCAGACAAGATTTGTTTTATCAAAGGCATTTGCCCTTAATTTAAAGCCTATTATAGTTGTTAATAAGGTTGACAGACCGAATGCAAGACCTTATGAGGTGGTTGATGAGGTGCTTGATTTATTTATTGATTTGGGTGCTACCGAGGAACAGCTCGACACACCTGTAATATATGCGTCAGGCAGAGATGGCTGGGCAACAGCTGAATACAATCCTGAACAGCCAAATAAGGATTTAAAGGAGCTGTTTGAGCTTATAGTAAATGAAATACCATGTCCTGATTGTGAAGATGACGCACCTTTCCAGATGCTTGTTTCAAATATTGACTATGACGATTATACAGGAAGAATAGCTGTCGGAAAAATACAAAGAGGAAAAATAAACACAAATATGCAGTTGTCGGTATGCAGGGCTGACGGTTCTGTGTCAAGAAGCAAGGCAACAAAGCTGTATATGTTTGAAGGACTTTCAAAGTCAGTTGTTGATGAGGCAGGAGCGGGAGACGTTGTTGCAATATCGGGAATAACAGATATAAATATTGGTGAAACGCTTTGTGATGTGAATAATCCCGAAGCACTTCCGTTCGTTAAAATTGATGACCCTGTTCTTTCAATGACCTTTAGTGTAAATGACAGTCCGTTTGCAGGACAGGACGGAAAGTTTGTAACTTCAAGACATTTAAGAGACAGACTTTTCAGAGAGCTTGATTCAAATATTGCATTAAGAGTTGAGGAAACAGACACAACCGAAGCATTTACAGTTTCGGGAAGAGGAGAGTTACATTTATCTGTTCTTATAGAAAATATGAGACGAGAGGGATATGAGTTCCAGGTTTCAAACCCTGTTGTAATTTATAAGGAAATAGATGGAGTAAAATGTGAGCCGATTGAAAGACTTACCGTTGATGTACCCGAAGAATATACAGGTACAATAATGGACGGAGTTATAAAGAGAATGGGTGAAATGGTTAATATGTACCCAACAGCTCAAAGCTACACAAGACTTGAGTTTTTAATTCCGTCAAGAGGTCTTATCGGTTACAGAGGTGAAATGCTTACAGCCACAAAGGGAACAGGTATTGTGAACAGTATTTTAGAGGGCTATGAGCCTTATAAGGGCGACTTACAGACACGAACAAGAGGAACTCTTATTGCATGGGAAAACGGAGAGAGTATCACTTATGGACTTTATAATGCACAGGAGAGAGGAACACTCTTTATCGGTGCAGGTGTAAAGGTGTATGAGGGTATGATAGTAGGTGAGAATGCAAGATTAGAGGATATAGTTGTTAATGTGTGTAAGAAAAAGCACGTTACAAACACAAGAGCATCAGGCTCTGATGATGCCTTAAAGCTTGTTCCTCCTAAGGAAATGAGCCTTGAACAGTGTCTTGAATTTATAGCTGATGATGAGCTTTTGGAGGTAACTCCGAATAATCTCAGAATGAGAAAGAAAATTTTAAAGGCCGATTTGAGAGCAAAAGCGAGAAACAAATAATATTAGAGGGTATGCTGTATGAAAATAACTGTACTTGATGTGGACACCCTAGGCGATGATTTAGATTTATCCGTAATAAACAGTCTTGGTGAGGTTGAGGTTTATAACCTGACCTTACAGGATGAGGTTATAGACAGAATTACCGAGTCAGAGGTTTTGATTTTAAATAAGGTAAAGCTTAATGAAAATAATCTGCCGTATGCAAAAAAACTGAAGCTTATTTGCATTACCGCAACAGGCTTTGACAATGTTGATATAAGCTATTGCAGTGAGCATAACATAGCTGTATGCAATGTAGTTGGATACTCAACAGAGAGTGTTGTTCAGCTTACCATGTCGATGGCTTTTGCGCTCTGCACAAATCTTATGTCTTTTAACAATTATGTGCATTCAGGTGATTACACAAAAAGCGGAATTTTTAACCATTTAAAGCCTGTGTTTAATGAAATGTTCGGTAAAACATGGGGAGTTGTAGGACTTGGAAATATTGGCGTTAAGGTTGCAAGAATGGCAAGGGAATTAGGCTGCAATGTGCTTGCGTATAAGAGAAATCCTGTTGATGAGTTTGAGTGCTGTGATATTGATACCTTGTGTAAAAAATCGGATATAATAACACTGCATACACCTTTGAATGAACAAACTATGCATTTAATAAATGAAAAAAGACTAAGCTATATGAAGGACGGTGTAGTTCTTGTAAATGTGGCAAGGGGAGCGGTTGTTGATGAGGAGGCAGTTGTAAAGGCTGTTGAGTCGGGTAAAATCGGAGGATTGGGAGTTGATGTGTATTCAACAGAGCCAATGCTTGCAGATAGCCCATATCAGAGAATTTTAGGACGTGAAAATGTTATTCTTACTCCACACATGGC
>JAFQNU010000227.1 GCA_017420825.1 Clostridia bacterium | reverse complement strand
TTCCTTCTATGTCTGCCGTGATGTTACAATTACAGCAGTTTATGCTGAAAATATAACAGCACAACCGACAGTAACACTTTATTCAAAGGTTGTAAATAATTACAGAGTAACATTCACAGTTGAGAGAAACCTTCCTGAAGGCTATACATTCATTGAATCGGGAATACTCTTTACAAAGAATGAAGCAATTGTAGAAAGCGGCCACTTCACAGTGGAACACGCATCAGACAATGAAGAAATCAAGCAGGGAAGAACAGTTTCACACGAACAGGACGGACAGTATTCTGTAGTGCTTGTAGCATCTAACACCAAAACATATTACGCAAAAGGCTATGTAATTTACCTTGACCAAATGGGTGAAATTCAGATAGCATACACAGATGTTTTAAGCGAAACAGTAGGTTAAATCAAAATATGCACTAAGCAGATGCTTAGTGCATATTTTTTGTTTTTATACAGACACTACGAAAAAGGAAGTGTCATAATGAAAATTTCAAAACAAGAGTATTCGGATATGGTGAAAAAGGCATCGCCGCCGTCACCGAAGCTTAAAAATTCAATAAATGCGTTTTTGTTCGGTGGACTTATCTGCACAATAGGTGAGCTTTTATCACAGACGTATTCAATGATATTTTCAATCGAAGAAGCAAAAGCATTAGTACCGGCTACACTCATAATTATTACTGCAATTCTGACAGGACTCGGAATATTTGATAATATAGCAAGATATGCCGGAGCCGGTACAATAGTTCCCATAACAGGCTTTGCAAATGCAGTATCAGCACCTGCAATAGAAGCAAAAACAGAAGGTTATATACTTGGTGTCGGTGCAAAAATATTTACTATCGCAGGCCCCGTAATACTTTATGGTACCGTTGCATCAGTCATTGCAGGCTTTATATTCTATTTTACAGCATAGCCTTAAATTCCTTCTATGTGTCTGCATAGGAGGAATTTATATATTTTTAAACATATTAACCTTTTTTTCTCCTAAAAATTCATCATAGGAATAACAAACAGGAATAAATTCATTATCACAATACTCAACCCTTGTTACCGAGGCATTTGTTGCCCATGGAATATTCTTAATCTCATCTTTTCCCATAGAATTAATTTTCGCCCAGAATGTACGAATTGGTGTTGCATGTGTTCCAATACACACCGTTTTACCCAAATTATCATTTGCTATTTTTAAAATTTCAGCATATATTCTATCCTGCAAATGCAGCACACTTTCTCCATTTGTGCAACAACAGTTCCCGATATCTGTCTTCCATGTGGTAAATTCCTTTTCATATTTTGACATTATGTCATCAACATGCATATTTTCCCAATCTCCTGCATAAATTTCACGCAATTGGGAATTTCTTATAATTTCAAGATTCTTTTCCTTCGCTAACGGCATAATCGTATTATATGCTCTTATTAAATCACTTGCAAAAATAACATCTATGTGTTCATCCTTCAAATACTTAGCACAGCATTGTGCCTGTTGATATCCAAGCTCTGTAAGGTCAAGATTTGTGTGACCAAGAAAGTTTCTGTAATAATTCCCTATACTTTGTCCATGCCTGATTAATATTATTTTTGTCTTACTCATACTTGGTTCTTCTCCTTTTATTCCCCTGGTAATACTTAGAATTTCTTTAAACAGTTGGAGCATTTCCCACAACTGTCAGCACTTTTTTCATCAAAATAATTTAGCAACGTTTTCCTTAAACATTCAGACGTCATGCAATAGTGGTTAATTGCAGATAATCTATTGTAGCTTTCTTTTTTTATTCTGTTTTTCTTTTCTCTCGAAACATTATTATATGAATTTTTATCTATAAGATAACTATTTAGTCTTATATCAGATGTCGAATATAAAATTATGCATCTGCTCTCACAGCCGTTTCTTCCTGCTCTTCCCGCTTCCTGATAATAATTTTCTATACTTTTAGGCATATTATAGTGAACAATAACAGCTATATCAGGTTTGTCTATTCCCATTCCATATGCATTCGTAGCAATCATTATATTGGTAATACAACTTTGAAAATCATTTTGGTTAATTTTTCTCTCGTCAGGACTCATACCTGCATGGTATTTTGATGCCAGTATTCCCTTTTTTGTAAGTCTGTCATATACATCTTCAACCGTTGCCCTTGTCAGACAATATACTATCATAGGCTTAGAAACGTTACTTTCAATTATATCACATAACTTTATGAATTTATCCAAAGGGTTCAAAACCTCAAAATATAAATTCTTTCTATCAAACCCCATTATGATTTCTGTACAATTTCTCAACTGCAAAGAACTTATTATATCTTCCCTGACTGGCTTGGTGGCAGTAGCTGTAAATGCTGCAATTACAGGTCGATTTTCAAGCTTATCAACAAATTCTGTAATTTTTCCATAATCCGGTCTGAAATCATTCCCCCATTGAGATATACAGTGTGCTTCATCTACAACAAGCACTGATATATCAACTTTAGTTATCTGGCTTAAAAATTTTTCCTGTATAAGTCTTTCAGGTGCAACATAAATCATCTTATACATCCCAGACGCTATATTTACAAATATTTCTTCAATCTCTGTCCATTCAAGTGACGAATTAATATACACTGCTCTTATACCAATTTCATTCAGATAACTAACCTGCTCATACATTAATGCTATCAGTGGAGAAACAACAATGGTTATTCCGCTCATCATAAGCGCAGGTAACTGAAAACAAAGCGATTTTCCTGAACCTGTCGGCATAACTGTCAGTGTATCTGTTCCATTAATAATCGAGTCAATGACCTCCTCCTGTCCACCTTTGAAATTATCATGACCGAAATAAGCCTTTAACAACCTATACTTACTTTTATTAATTATATCTTCCACTATTTATCTTTCCTTATATAATCAGGTATAACTGTAAATCCTGATATATCCATAACATACTCTGTGTTATTCAGTATTTGTGCAAGTTCAAAAGAATCTTTCACAGGTGTCTCCGTTTTTATTGAGCAAAGTGCCTCATGACCAAAATGATGATAATCACTTCCGCAAATAGGTATAAGATTGTTATCTCTTGCATGCTTTGCCGCAAAACCAATCCTTGAATTATGCCCCGGATGCATATTAAATACTTCAATTCCGTCAATGCTTTGCGGATTCGCAAGTACAATATTATCCCTGAACGGATGCGCTTGAATTATAATATTTCTTTTATTTTTAAATTCCTTATAAAAATTGTCAATTCCGTATCCAAGAAGCTGTTCAATTTTATATAAATCATTTTCATCTATTCCATAAACAAGGTAGTCATTTATGTTTTCCGAAAATCTGATTTCAGCACCAAGTATAATATTTATACCATCTTTTTGTGCTATTTCTTTTGTTTTATAAAAATCATCAAGATAAAACTTTATTTTATCAGTTGGAGAACCATTATTATCATAAACAAAATGGTTTGTGATTGTAACAGAAGTATACCCATTATTCTTATACATTTCTACCATATATTCGGGTGTAATCTGGCTACACGAGCTTGCCGGAGTTGTGTGTGCGTGTAATTCTGTTTTAAATGTTTTTTTCATAATCTTCTCTCTCCTTTTATCCTTAACGACAAGAAACCGCTATATTACAGCGGTTTCAATTATATTATTCTACAAATCCGAATGATGTAAACGGGAATAATCTGAATTGTGCTTTACCAAGTATTGCATCAATAGGTACAAGACCCAAGTCAGAAGAACGGCTGTCCTTGCTATGAGGTCTGTTATCACCCATAACAAAAACATGACCTTCCTCTACCAAAACAGGATATTCAACACTTGAATCGGTAATAGGAGTAGAACCATTATAGTAGCTTTCCTCTAGTTCTTCTCCGTCAACAAGTACCTTGCCTTCAACAATATCAACCGTCTGACCAGGTAATGCTATAATTCTTTTTACATAATAACGTTTTTTAAGATTATCGGGTAAACTAAAATAATCAAAAACCTTTTCTATGGCATTCATATCCTTGCCCGACTGTTCTAACGACTCATAATAATTTTCTCTTTTTTTGTACGTTGAGTCAAGAATAATTATATCCTGCTGTTCAGGCTTATAAAACAGCTTTGTAATAATAAGTCTGTCATTATTCTGCAAGGTAGTCTCCATAGAAGGTCCGTCAACCTTGACAATATCGAATATAAATCCTTTTATAACAAAAGCAATCAATAATGCAACAACTATTGTATAAATCCATTCAAAAACTTCTTTTTTCAGGTCAAACGCCTCTTTTTGTTCTCCCTCTTCAATAATTTCAGTTGTGTTTTCCGGTATATCACTCATTTTACACTACTCCTTAACAATTAATTTTTACAGGATAAGCAAAAAGGGACATAGTCTGTCCCTTTATACTCACTGCCAGAACAGAATCAGATTCTTTCCTTAACTTTAGCAGCTTTTCCGACTCTGTCACGAAGATAGAACAATCTTGCACGTCTAACCTTACCCAATCTTGAAACCTCAATTTTCTCAATGTTAGGCGAATTAACAGGCCATGTCTTTTCAACACCAACACCGTATGACAGACGTCTTACTGTGAATGTGCGGGCAATACCGCCGCCCTGAATTTTGATGATTGTTCCCTCAAACATCTGAGTTCTTGTACGATTTCCTTCAACAATCTTCTGGTAAACCTTTACATTGTTACCAACCTTAAGCTCAGGTAAATCGTTTCTGATTTGGTCTTTTGTCAAAGCACTAATGATTTCATTTGCATTCATCATATAGCCCTCCTCTCATAACTTGAGCGTTCGTGCCGACCAAGGCAGAGGACCACTCGCAAAATAACTATTATATGATATCACATTATTTATATAAAATCAAGTCTTTTTACCATATTTTTTGTATTTTTTATTTAAAAGTAACAAAATAATAAGAAAATATATTGACATTATACTTTAATAATGTTAAAATATATACATATCAAGTAGAGGTGCATTTTTCATCAGTAGTATCGGTCAGGCATCGGATTGCCATAGCCGTTATGAAAGGGGACGGTGCCGAAGTTGTAAATCAATCCGGGGATTTACTGCTGGTTGTAATGTTAAGAGCATTATGACTGTCATCATACCAATGATGGAGTGCTACTGCAAAAATACATTTTATGTTTTTTTAGCAATAGCCCTATGCTATTGTTTTTATTTTATATTCTTGAAAGGATGATTGATTTTTATGAAGGAAAATTACAAGGTAGGTATTATAGGTGCAACAGGTATGGTTGGTCAGAGATTTATAACACTCTTACATAACCACCCATGGTACACAATTGAGGTGCTTGCAGCATCTCCAAGAAGTGCCGGCAAAAAATATACTGATGCAGTTGGTGCAAAATGGGCAATGGATGAGGAAATCCCTGCTAATGTTGCTGATATGATTGTTATGGATGCAACTGCAGATATCGAAAAGATTGCGTCAATGGTTGATTTTGTATTCTGTGCTGTAGATATGAAAAAAGATGAAATAAAAGCATTGGAGGACGCATATGCTAAAGCAGAGTGTCCTGTTATATCAAACAATTCTGCTCACAGACATACTCCCGATATTCCGATGATTATACCTGAAATTAACCCTGAACATTCTGAAATTATCGAAGCTCAGAAAAAGCGTTTAGGAACAAAAAGAGGATTTATAGCTGTTAAATCAAACTGTTCATTACAGAGCTATGTCCCTGCATTACACCCACTTAAGAAATTTGGTATTACAAAATGTCTTGCTACTAC
>JAFQNU010000226.1 GCA_017420825.1 Clostridia bacterium | reverse complement strand
TATTTTTAAAAATATGCTCATGACATTGATATGAGAAAGGATTGATTTTTATGTACGATATGTTTGCAGAATTTGATAATTTTTTTAATAGCTTTGATGTTTTTCCTGTTTACAGGGAGGTTGAAAAATGCCCCGGGTGCGGAAGAACATATCAGGATTTTCGAACAACAGGAAAGCTTGGTTGTGCAAAATGCTATCAGACCTTCAGAAATCCTGTCAAAAAAACCTTAAAGCAATTACATCAGAATATTGAACATACAGGAAAAATTCCTGAGTCAGGTGCGACGGAATTGAAAAAGAAAAAACAGTATGCCGAATTAAAGGCACAACTCCAAAAAGCAGTGAGCGAGGAAAACTATGAGCAGGCGGCAGTCTTGCACAGACAACTAAAAGCTCTTGGTAATATTGAGTAACGGAGGTATATTAAGATGATTTGGTATAAAGAAAAAAATGAAGATGATATTATAATAAGTACAAGAATACGTCTTGCAAGAAATCTTTTAAAATATCCGTTTCCCAATGCAATGACCGAACAGCAGGTAAAAACGGCATTGGAGGAGGCGGAGAGTCAGATACTTTCAACACCGCTTGCAAATAACTTTAAGGCTTATAGAATAGGCGACATGAATGCTGTTGAAAAAAGAATGTTATATGAAAAACATCTCATCAGTCCTGATATGCTAAATAAAACAAACGGAGCTGTTATGATAAGTCAGGATGACAGCACAAGTATAATGCTTATGGAGGAGGACCACTTGAGAATACAGGTAATACTCGGTGGCTTTAAGCTTGATGAGGCATACAAAACGGCAGATGAAACAGATAATATTCTTGATGAGTGTATGCAGTTTGCCTTTGATGAGGAATTAGGATATCTTACAAGTTGTCCGTCGAATACAGGAACAGGACTTCGTGCTTCTGTAATGATGCACTTGCCCGCACTTACACTCACCGACAATATTTCAAAAATTATTACCTCTGCAAGTAAGCTTGGTATTACTGTAAGAGGATTGTATGGCGAAGGCTCAAAGGCATATGGAAGCTTATATCAGATTTCAAATCAGGTTACGTTAGGTTTATCCGAGAATGAAATAATTGAAAAGGTCAAGAATATTGTTAATCAGATTGCTACGCACGAAAAGGATGTAAGACAGAAGCTTAGAGAAAATAATAAGGATGTACTTGAGGATAAGCTTTTCAGGGCTTACGGTACACTAAGGTATGCAAGAAAAATTTCCTCACAGGAGGCAAAAAGTCTTATATCAGATGTAATTTTGGGAGAAAATATGGGTATAATCCAGACAGTGGAACAAAATTTAATCGAGCTTATGATTTTGACAGAGCCTGCATTCGTTGAGAGTATATATCAAAAAACACTTACTCCTGATGAACGTGATATAAAGAGAGCGGAGCTTATTCGTCAGGTGTTCGATAAATAGAGAAAGGAATGTGATAATTATGATGTTTTCAAATTTTACCGAAAAAGCAAGAGCGGCAATTTCAAATGCACATAATGCAGCTTGTGAAATGGGTCATTTCTACATCGGAAGTGAACATTTGCTTTTAGGCTTGATAAGAGAGGGTACAGGAGTTGCAGCAAAGGCATTGTCTGAGGCAGGAGTTAGCGAAGATGCAGTAATTGAAAAAATTAGGGCTGTAAACGGAGAAAAGCCGTCTATTGACCTTAATACCGAGCTTTCACTTACACCGAGAAGTAAGAGAATACTTGAATACAGTGCAATGGAAGCAAAAAGACTTGCACACAGCTATATTGGTACAGAGCACATCTTAATGGCGATAGTGAGAGACGGCGACGGAGTGGCGGCACAGATTTTAAACAGTCTTGGAATTAATCCCGGAGAGTTTTATTCAAATACCGTAAATTCAATTGATAAGGAGAGCTTTTCAAAGCCTCAGACAAACAAAAAAAGAGACAATAAAACTCCCACTCTTGATAAATTTGGAAGAGATTTAACTGTTCTTGCATCTGAAAATAAATTTGACCCTGTTATAGGAAGAGACAGAGAGATTGAAAGAGTAATACAAATTTTATCAAGACGAACAAAGAATAATCCCTGTTTAATCGGTGAGCCTGGAGTCGGAAAAACCGCAATTGCGGAGGGGTTGGCTCAAAAAATTGCGTCAGGTGATGTCCCTGAATGTTTAAAGGACAAAAGACTTGTAACTGTAGATTTATCATCTATGGTAGCGGGTGCAAAGTACAGAGGAGAGTTTGAGGAAAGACTTAAAAAGGCAGTTGAGGAGGTCATTAATGCTGGTAATGTAATACTGTTTATTGATGAAATTCACACAATCGTCGGAGCAGGCTCTGCTGAGGGTGCAATAGATGCATCAAATATTTTAAAACCATCGCTTGCGAGAGGTGAATTACAATTAATTGGTGCAACGACTCTTAATGAGTATAGAAAATATATTGAAAAG
>JAFQNU010000225.1 GCA_017420825.1 Clostridia bacterium | reverse complement strand
CTGCACATGACCCGAATGACTTTGAGGTTGGAAAACGTCACAATCTTGAAAGCATCAAGGTATTAAATGATGATGCAACCGTAAACTCATATGGCGGAAAATATGAGGGTATGGACAGATATGAGGCAAGAAAGGCAATGATTGAAGATTTGGATAAGCTTGGTCTTTTGGTTAAGATTGAGGATCATTCTCATAATGTCGGACAGTGTTATCGTTGTGGTACAACTGTTGAGCCTATTATATCAAAGCAGTGGTTTGTTAAGATGAAGCCATTGGCAGAACCAGCAATTAAGGCAGTTACAGATGGAGATACACAGTTTGTTCCTGACAGATTTTCTAAAATCTATATGAACTGGATGGAAAATGTGCTTGACTGGTGTATATCAAGACAGCTATGGTGGGGACACAGAATACCGGCATTTTATTGTCAGGATTGCGGAGAGACGACCGTATCTAAAGAGGATATAACAGTATGTCCTAAGTGTGGAGGAAAGGTTAAACAGGATGAAGATGTATTAGATACATGGTTCTCATCAGCGTTGTGGCCGTTCTCTGTACTTGGCTGGCCTGAAAAAACTAAGGAACTTGAATATTTCTATCCGACAAGTGTGCTTGTAACAGGCTATGATATTATTTTCTTCTGGGTGTCAAGAATGATATTCTCCGGAATGGAGCATATGGGTGAGGCACCGTTTAAGCATGTGTTTATACACGGTCTTGTAAGAGATTCGCAAGGAAGAAAAATGTCAAAGTCTTTGGGTAATGGTATTGACCCGTTAGAGATTGTTGAAAAATATGGTGCTGATGCATTGAGATTTACCCTTGCAACAGGAAATGCTCCGGGAAATGATATGCGTTTCTATATTGAAAGAGTAGAGGCAAGCAGAAACTTTGCAAATAAGATTTGGAATGCTTCAAGATTTACTCTCATGAATTTAGACATAGATGAAAATAAGCTTCCTGCAATTTCAGAACTTCAGCTTGAGGATAAATGGATATTATCAAAGTATAATACTCTTGTTAAAGAGGTAACAGATAATCTTGAGAAATTTGAGCTTGGAATAGCAGTTCAGAAGCTTTATGATTTCCTTTGGGATAATTTCTGTGACTGGTATATCGAGCTTGTTAAACCAAGATTATTTGATAAGGAAAATCCAACAGCAAAAACTGCACAATATGTATTAACATATGTATTATCAAATACAATGAAGCTCTTACATCCGTTTATGCCGTTTATAACAGAGGAAATATGGCAGCACTTACCACATGATGGAGAGAGTATAATGATTTCTGAGTTCCCGAAATTTGATGAGAGCTTATGCTTTGAGGAAGAGGAAAAGCAAGCACAGCTTATCATGTCAGCTATTGTGGCAATAAGAAACAGAAGGGCAGAAATGAATGTTCCGCCTTCAAAGAAAGCCAATATAATAATTGTTACCGATAAGCAGGATATATTCAAAAATGGTATTGCTCATTTTGAAAAGCTCGCATCAGCACAAAATGTAACTGTTACAGATACAAAAGATGGAATTGATTCAAATGCTGTAAATATTGTTGTTGACAGCGCAGAGATATTCTTGCCATTGGGTGAGCTTGTAGACAAGGAAAAGGAGCTAGAAAGATTAAACAAGGAAAAGGTTAAGCTTGAAGGCGAAATTAAGAGAGTTGAAGGAAAGCTTAATAATCAGGGATTTGTTGCAAAGGCTCCTCAAAAACTCATTGATGAAGAGAAAGAAAAGGGGATAAAGTACAAGGAAATGCTTGATAAAGTATTAAAGAGCATTGAGGATATGAATAATTTGAACTAACAGTAAACACCGTTTAACTCAAGAGTTAGACGGTGTTTTGGTTAAATTGTATATTTTGGGACTATATATAGTATTATTTATGAAATAATTGTTAATTTTTATTAAAAGCTCTTTTATTATTTGTTTTTATGTGATATAATAGGTATAATGGCGGTAAAATTGAAAAATAAGAAAATAGCAGAAATT
>JAFQNU010000224.1 GCA_017420825.1 Clostridia bacterium | reverse complement strand
AGCAGAGGCTATTAGAAAAACAATGGAAGATGAAGAATATTATAACAGAATTAAAGATAATTGTAAAAATGTTAGTATATTGGATATTGACAAATATTGTAACATTTTAATTGACAGGTATAACGAAATCAGGAGGTAGTGTTGTGGTAAAACCAAAAGTAAGTATTATTGTTCCTATATACAAAACTGAAAAATATTTAATGAGATGTATTAAAACACTTGTAAATCAGACACTTAGTGAAATAGAGATAATACTTGTCGATGACGGCTCACCTGATAACTGTCCTGCACTTTGCGATGAGCTTAGTAAAAAGGATGATAGAATAAAGGTAGTACATAAGGAAAATGCAGGGCTGGGTATGGCAAGAAATTCAGGGATTGAGGCAGCAACAGGGGAATATATAGGCTTTATAGATTCTGATGACTATGTTGATTTGAAAATGTTTGAGGAACTTTATGATGCTATAGTAAGACATGATGCAGAGCTTGTTATGTCAGGTGTAAGCTTCGTCGGAGGGAATATGTTCGGTAATGACGGAGAATGTAGTACAAAAAGCTATTTCTTAACCGAGCAGGTGTTTGAAGGTGAGGACGATATAAAAAATCTTATGCTTGGTATCTCAGGAGCATTACCACATGAGAGTGATGACAGCCGTTATGGAATGAGTGTGTGGAAAAATCTGTTTAAACGTGAGGTTATAGAAAAGAACTCGTTAAGATTTCAGTCTGAACGAGAAATACTCTCCGAGGATGCTCTGTTTATGGTTGATTATATACACTGTATAAAGAAAGCGGTTGGTGTTCCGGGTGCATATTACAGCTATTGCCGGAATGAGGATTCGCTGTCAAAATCATATAAAAAGGACCGTTTTGAAAAGAGCCTGATTTTTATGGAGGAGCTTGAGAAGCGACTTAAAAGAGATATCCCGCAAAATGAATATAAGATATATTTAGACAGACTCGCACAGGCATTCGGAAGAATTTTATGCTCACAGGAAATAGTGCATGCACAGGAAAACAAAATCAAATATCGTGTTCTAAAAAGGAGACTAATGGAGATTTGTACCTGTGAGAAGATTTCCGGAGTACTTAAAACATATCCATGGCAAAAATTACCGCTAAAACAGGCAGTATTTGCCTTTACCATGAAATACAGACTGTTTTACATTCAAAAGCTTATAGTAGCATTGAGAAACAGATAGGAGATAAAAAATGTTATTTTCAGTAATTGTTCCGATATACAATGTGGAGGGGTATCTGGAGCGTTGTATAGAAAGTGTAAGAGAACAAGACTTTGACGATTTTGAATTGATATTGGTAGACGACGGCTCACCTGACAGATGCCCTGGTATATGTGACGAGTACGCAAAAATTGACCAACGTATAAAGGTGATACATAAGGAAAACGGCGGTCTTGTGAGTGCAAGACAGATAGGAATTAAAATAGCACAAGGTGAGTATATTTTAAATCTTGATTCTGATGACGCAATTACAAGTGACACACTGCTTAGTGCTTATAAAATAATTTCTGATACACATCCTGATATTATTTCTTTTTCATACATATGCTGCGATGAGGGTGTTTTGGGCGAAGTCATCAGTGATTCGGCAGATGAGGGTTTATACAATAAAGAAAAGATTAAAAGTTGTATTCTGCCTCAGTTGTTGATGGGAAGTAATATGAATCATATGACCTATTATCTGGCAGGTAAGATAATAAAAAGAGAGCTGTTAATCACGCATCAGCTCAATGTAAGCCCGAGGATTTCTCTTGGAGAGGACTTGTGCTGTGTTGTTCCATGTTATCTTCAGGCAGATAGCGTGTATGTCAGCAAAACGCAGACATATTTATACACAAAAAGAAATAATTCCATTTCAAAGGACTTTAACACGAAACAAATCAGACAGATTGAAGATGTAATAAATGTACTTAAAAATATGAACCTTGAAAAGCCTGAGGATTTTAGCAAACAGATTGCACGCTATTCGTGTTTTATGTGTTTTGCTATACTGGCGGCAGCAGCACAGGGAAATCATTTTAAGAGTATAAAGAATATTAAATATGAGATATTAAATTCAATTCATGAGAGTGGAATAAAAAAAGCGGAGTTTAATAAAATTACTATAAAAAGCCGTATTGGAATATTCCTTATGAAAAAGAAAAATTATACAATGGCGTTTTACTTTTTGTATTTGTGTAAGGAATTTAAGCGTATTTTAAAGAGAGAGGACTGAAAAAATGAAGGCAGAAATATCTGTAATAATGAGTGTGTATAACGGTGAGGAATATCTTGGTGAAACAATAGACAGTATTATAGCTCAGACATTCAGAGAATGGGAGCTGATAGTAATAAATGATTGTTCAACTGATAAAACGGCAGAAATTCTTGAAAAATACGCATTAATGGATGAGAGAATTAAAGTGCATATCAATGAAGTTAATTTGAGACTCCCGACATCTTTAAATAAAGCAGTCTCGCTAGCACAGGGTAAGTATATTGCAAGAATGGACGCAGATGACATATGCTTTGCAGACAGACTTGAAAAACAATATAATTTTATGGAATCAAACCCTGATATAAGTCTATCATCATGTAGATTTCTGACACTTAAAAATGGTGTGTATTCGTCAGGCGGTTGTGGTGGAAGATGCGATAACGAAGCTATAAGAGCGATGCTTTTGGTAACAAATCCGATACTGCATCCTGGAGTGATTGCAAGGGCAGAGGTTATGAAAGAACTGGGGTACGATACGAGCCTGACTTGTACAGAGGACCTTGAGCTTTGGACAAGATTTGCAAAAAATAATTATAAAATGCAGATACAGCCTGAATATCTCATGATATACAGACTTCACGATAAGCAAATTACAGGAACAACCCTCAAAAGACAACACGAAGAGGTTGTAAAAATCGAAAAGCAATATTATCAGACATTTCTTGAAGAAATGAGTGATACTCAGTGGGGATTTTATATTAATGGTATTTATTTTAAAGAGGATATGGATATAGATAAGTTTTGCGAGTTTTATAAATGGATAAAGGCAGTTAATAAAAAAGAGAAATCATTTAGTGCTGTTGATTATGCGGCATTTGAAATTTTGGCTGAATATAAAAGATGTCAGATAACGAAAAAGGAGCTAATAAAAGCCATGATGTGTTTCAATCCTTTGTTTTTGGCAAAGGAGCTGTACTGTCGTAAAAAAAGAGCATATGATGATGGCAGAAGATGCATAGAAGCGGCAAAACAGATAGGCTTGACGCAGACTTCAGGGACTGCGGAATTTCCAATTTTCTCAAAAGTGAATGAATAGGAGTTTATGTGGATTAAGATT
>JAFQNU010000223.1 GCA_017420825.1 Clostridia bacterium | reverse complement strand
GATAACGCAATCCATTCCAACACTTTTCCAAATAAAAGTAATTACCAATATGATCGGCCACATTTTAGGCTCAGCATACCATTCAATTGAATTCATTCCAACTGCTTGCAATAAAGAATTCAATATTCCGTTTGGGCTTAAAACTGTATACACCATAAAAGAAACAATAACCCATGACATAAAATGCGGTGTTATCAATATGGTTTGATATACTTTTACAGCCATTCGTTTTTTTAGATTAAATAATAATATAGCAAGAGCTACTGCTGAAACCACTCCGAATATTATAAATAATGCATTCAAAAATAAAGTATTATATGTAACTTTTAGAAATTCGTTTGTTTTTAAAAACACCTCAAAATTTTTAAATCCAACCCATTCACTGCCGAATATTCCTTTGTTAAACCGATAGTCTTTAAAAGCTATTATCGCTCCAATCATAGGTAGATAATTAAAAACAAAAACCAACAATAACGGAATAGCACACATAATCCAATATTCAGCATTTGATCTTTTTTTCTTTTTTATTGTCATCCTTAACATGCTTCTATCTCCTCACTTGCAAAAATCACTAAACATAAACAAATGATAAAATTATGTATAGCTGTACGAAAAATAACAGGTTAAATTCACTGCAATTAATCTATGTTGACTTCTTATCCGCTTCTCATAAATACCGCCTCATATATGTTTCTTTTTGTATATTATACAACAACATTATACAATTTTCAAAGCTTTTATCATACATAATGTTCATTTTATTATGTATGATATTCATTTAATGTCACGATATTTTTTTAGTAACTTTTCTGTATTATGATACAGATATTCTTCTCTTTCTGTTTTTTTCATCAAAATCATACTTTCTTTGGGTAAAAAAATAAACGCCCGAAAGTTAGTAAATAAAACAATAATTTAGACGAGAACACAAAAAAATAAGTGACCGAAAACCTAAGGTTTCAAGCCACTTATTTGGTGCTCGAGGTCGGGGTCGAACCGACACGGGAATCTCTTCCCACAGGATTTTAAGTCCTGGGCGTCTGCCTATTCCGCCACTCGAGCATTTCTCATAACAGAATTTATTTTAACATAATTTGCAGTATTTGTCAATACTTTTTATTTAAAAATTTTAATTTTTTATCTACAATTTTTATAAAATATCTTTAAGTTTGAAAAAAATCCCGATTACCGGATTAATAATCCGATAATCGGGATATTGTCATTTGACAACCATCTTGAGGCAGTTTTTACTTTCTGATAGCTTTAGCCTCATACTCAGCATCCTTCCATGCTCCCCAGAACGGAGTTGCAACGAATACTGATGTAAATGTTCCGCAAGTGATACCTATAATTAGTGGTAATGCAAATTCCTTAACTGCAGTTACTCCAATAAAGTATAATAATACGATTGTTATAAGTGTTGTTATTGATGTACAAAGAGTACGTCCCATACATTCTGTTATACTCTTATCAACAACATCTGAAACCTTTCCGTTCTTTCTTGGATTATATCCTCTCATATTTTCACGGATACGGTCAAACATAACGATTGTGTCGTTTATTGAATAACCTACAACTGTAAGCATTGCTGCAATAAATGTTGTGTTAAGAGGTATTCTGAATATTGCATAAACAGCCATCATAACAAGAATATTTACTACAAGTGCGGCAATAGCTGTAATAGCTGAACGCCACTCAAATCTTATTGCAATGTATGCAAGTATGCACAAAATAGCAATAAGTGTATATAATACTGTCTTTGTCTGTACCTGTTTACCAAAGCTTGCAGATGCTGAGTTTGTTGACAACAACGCATTTTCTTCAAGTGAATACTTTTCCTGCAGCTTTTCAAAAATTTTATTCTTAACCTCTTCCTCAACCGGCTGAGTCTTAATGCTTACACCGCTTGATGTAGTCTGAACAATAATAGGATTAACTCCTGTTTCCTTTTCAAGATACTCTTTAATTTCACTTGTGTTTACATCGTCCATAGCCACTTCCATTCTGATACCGCCCATGAACTCAATATCGAAGTTAAAACCCTTATTTACGAACAACATAACAATTCCAATAACGATAATAGCAATCGGAAGAAGTAATGCTTTTGTTTTGATTTTTGATACATTTAAAATTTTCATTATTACTTACCTCCTTATTTCGCACAAATTGAATTACGGTTCTTTATATTAAGGTGAACAAGCTGTTTTAACAAGAACTTTGTTATAACAACCGCCGTAAGCATACTTACAATAACACCAAGTCCAAGTGTTACAGCAAAGCCTCTTACTGTTCCGATACCTGAAAGGTAAAGAACAACGCATGTAATTATTGTTGTTATATTAGAGTCAAGAATAGCTGAGAAAGCCTTATGGAAACCAGATTGAACAGTTGCTTTTATAGTCTTACCGAGTCTCAACTCTTCCTTAATTCTTTCAAATATAATAACATTAGCATCAACCGCCATACCTATTGAAAGAACGATACCTGCAATACCTGAAAGGCTCAGGTTAATTCTGAACAATCCAAGTACAAGTGATATAATACCGATATAGTAAAGTAATGCGATATCAGCAAGTAAACCTGAAAGTTTATATCTTATTATCATAAATATCAAGATAATTAAAATACCAATTAATGCAGCAATCAAAGATGTAGGTAATGCCTCATCACCAAGCTCTGCACCAATTGTCTGCTGTGATATAACCTTCATATCGAAAGGCAATGAACCTGACTTAATCTGATTTGCAAGCTCGCTCGCAGTTTCTGCTGTAAAGTCACCTGAAATTATACATGTTTCTGAATCAATCTTGGTCTGAACTCTCGGAGCTGAAATTATAGCATCATCCATCATGATAGCAATAAAATTCATACCATCTGTTGCAGCTGCAGCCTTTTCAGTAGCATCTGCAAACTTTGTAACAGCCTCAGGTGTAAGGGTAATTTCAACATAGTCTTCTGAATTCAAACCATTTGAGGTTTGTCCGAATCTATGCTCTGCATTCTTGATATCTGTTGCACCGTCTAAAACAACTTCACCGTTAGCATCAACAAATGTAAGCTTTGCAGTTGAACCTAACAAGCTTGCAGCACTGTCTGTATCAAATACTGACGGGATTTCCACTGTAATCTGTCCAAGCTCACCTCTGCTTATTCTCGCCTCAGTATAACCCGCATTAGTCATACGTGTTGAGAAAATAGCTTCAACTATATCCATATTAGCTTCTGTAAGTAATGATGAGTCATAGTTCTCACTTGCGGTATCAACTTCAAATGAAATAACCGAACCACCTGCAAGGTCTATACCTTTTCTTATTCTGCCGTTGTCCTTAGCAACAGCCTTCTCTTCTGTTTTTACTTCAGCCTCCGGCTCCTCTGTTGTCTGTGTGTCTGCTGTTTCAGCCTCATCAGCTGTTTCTTCTGCCGCATCCTCTGTTGTTTCCGTTTCCTCAGTTGTCTGGGCATCCTCTGTCTTTTCCTCGGTTGTTTTATCTTCCTCTGATGTCTGTGGCTGTTCTGTCTGTGTTACAACCTCCTTACTACCAAACACGCCATCGCCGAAAAGACTGTCATATCTGAATTCGCCGATTGTAATTCCAAAAATGGCAACATAATTCAGTACTAATGCAATTACGACCATGAGTGCAAGAATAATAATACTCTTTTTCTTCATGTTTCTTTCTTCCTTTCTGAAAAAATATTTTTACATACCATAATATTATATAACGTTTAACAAATTTAGTCAATAGCTTTCTTTGTATTTTAGTAATATTTTTTATTATTTTTTTTATTTTTAAGTTTTATCTTGCCGAATTAACGGAAATGATATATTATATATATAACAAGCTTTTCAGAAATGGAGTAACGTATGAACAGAAAAGAAAAAATATTCAATTATAT
>JAFQNU010000222.1 GCA_017420825.1 Clostridia bacterium | reverse complement strand
TTCCCAGAAATCGTGTCTTTCCGGGGCGTGAGAAAAATCCTTGCCAAATTCAAAATAATATATACTGTTAAAGCCTTTTATTGTTATTTCTTGTTTTATTAATTGAGTTTCAAACATATAATCCCTCTTTTGCGAACAAAATGATAAAAAAAACGTAATCATTGTTAAATACATAATTTTAAAATAATTGTATAATAAAAATAGCAGAAAGTCAAGTATAATCAGAAATAAGAAAAGGAGTGATATAATGAACGTGCTTGCAATAGGGTGTCATCCTGATGACATTGAAATTTCTTGCTGCGGAACACTTGCAAAATGTGTTAAACGTGGTGATAAGGTTACGGTGTGTCATGTTGCCAACGGTAATATGGGACATGAGATTATTCCGCCCGATGAGTTAAGGGAAATGAGGGCAAATGAGGCGAAAAAAGCAGGTGCTTTAGCGGGAATTGAGGTTGTGTCGCTTGATATTGGCGATTTACTTCCTAATGGTTGTGATATAGAACAGAGAGATAAGATTGTTGAGCTTATAAGAAAGGTACAGCCTGATTTTATAATCACACACAGCCCTACAGATTATATGCCTGACCATCTTGCTGTGTCAAAACTCGTGTTTGACGCATCGTTTGCGGCAAGTGTACCACAGTACGGGGCAGGCGGAAAAGCAGCGGTTGTTCCTATTTTCTATATGGATAATCTTGCAGGAATGAATTTTAATCCGACAGAATATGTGGATATAACAGACGAAATCGAGTTAAAAATACAGATGCTTGAATGTCATGAGAGTCAGTTGAAATGGATGAGAGACCACGACCATATTGATTTTGCTGAATTTGTTCGTACCTGTTCAAGATTCAGAGGCTTGCAGTGTGGTGTGGGTTACGCAGAAGGTTTTACACAAGAACTTGTATGGCCTAAGGTTGTACCGATGAGGTTGTTGCCATGAAAAAAGTAGCATGTGTCGGAATATTGGTTGCAGATGCGATTGTTGAGACTGTTTCTGAATATCCGAAAAAGGGTGTTCTTGTACAGGTTGATTCTATTTCCATGTGTAACGGCGGAAATGCAATGACAGCTGCAATTAATTTAAAAAAACTTGGTGTAAAATCCTGTATGGTCGGCATGATAGGAAAGGATATGTTCGGCGAGTATTTAAAGGGTAAGCTTCTGGAGGCAGGAGTTGATACTGCAGGGTTGAGGGTGAATGACAAAGTACAGACATCTGCATCGGTACTTATGGTAGATGATTGCGGAGAACGTTCATTTTTCCATTGCACAGGAACAAATGCCGTTTTTTCGGAAAGTGATATAGATTACAGTGTTATTGAACAGTGTGATATGGTTTTTGTGACAGGTACATTTTTACTTGATGCCTTTGACGGAGAAGGAACAATGAAATTCCTGAAAAAGTGTAAAGAAATGGGTAAAACCACATTTCTTGATGTCTGTTGGGATGAAAAAAATCAGTGGGGAAAGCTCTTGGATATGTCTATGCCGTACATTGATTATCTGATGCCGAGCATTGATGAGGCAGTTTGCATAGCAGATAAAAAAGAGCCTGAGGAAATTGCTGATGTATTTGTTTCAAAGGGTGTAAAAAATGTAATTATAAAGTTGGGTTCAAAAGGCAGTTATCTAAGAAAAGAAGGAGAAGAAAAAGGAAAGATATTCCCTTCATACTTCATAGAAAATCCTGTTGATACTATAGGCGCAGGTGATAGCTTTTGTTCAGGCTTTTTATCAGCTTTTGCAAGGGATGAAAGGGTCGAAGATTGTATGGTGTTTGCAAATGCTGTAGGAGCACACTGCGTAATGGCTAAGGGTGCTACAACAGGTATAAAAACATATGATGAAACAATGGAGTTTATAAAAGCAAGGGGGTAAATATAAATGTTGGTAACATTAGAGGAAATTTTAAAGGATGCCGAAGAAAGAAAGTATGGCGTAGGACTTTTCAATATGCTAAATCTTGAAATGGCAAGAGGTATTATAGAGGCTGCAGAAGAGGAGAAGTCTCCGTTAATTCTTGGTGTTGCAGAGGTTCATCTTCCGCTTATTCCGTTTGACTATGCGGCATTAATAATGAACAAGATTGCAAAGGAAGCAAGTGTTCCTGTATGTCTGCACTTTGACCATGGAACAGATTACAAAAAAATAGAAACAGCAATAAATTCGGGATTTTCTTCGGTAATGTATGACGGAAGTGCTTTAGAGTATGAAGAAAATATAGCTAATACAAAGCAAATAAGTGTTATTGCACATAAAAAGGGTGTAAGTGTTGAGGCAGAGCTTGGTCATGTCGGAGGAGCAGAGGGCGGAGCCGATGACGGAATTGAGGAAATGTATACAAATGTGGAACAGGTAAATGATTTCATTGAACGTGCGGATATTGACGCATTGGCAGTTGCTATCGGTACAGCTCACGGACAATATAAGAAAAAGCCTAAGCTTGATATAAATCGTCTTGCAGATATTTATGAAATCAGTAATAAACCGCTTGTTCTTCATGGCGGAAGCGGCTTGTCAGATGAGGACTTCAAAAATACAATTAAGAATGGTATCAGAAAGATAAACATTTGTACTGAAATGTGTGTTGCTTTGCGTGAGGCATATTTAAAGAGTGCAAATCACGAAATTTTGTTTAATGATGGAAAAAATGCTGTAAAAGAGATTGTAAAAGGGAAAATGCAACTCTTTGGTAGCAACGGTAAAGCATAAAAATGGAGGGAAAAATAATGGATTTTTTAAGTACAGTAAAGGGAAGCTTGCTCGAAGGATTTTATCCTAAGGGTTGGAACATGAAAAAGATTGATGAATGTTGTGAAAAGGGAGTAGTGCGTGAGGATTTCTGGCACAAGGACTTTACACCCGTTGAGTGTGAAAATATCTATGAATTTGACACTCTTATGGGACATGAGATTGCTTTAAAAATTAAAGAGGCTCGTGACAGGGGAGAAAAGCTTGCTATGATTCTTCCTGTAGGACCTATGGGAATGTATAAGTGGGCAGTTTACTTCTTAAACGCATGGAATATTAAATGTGACCACGTATACACATTTAATATGGACGAGTGGGCAGACGGTGAAGGAAACACATTGCCGAATGATAATCCTGCGTCATTTGAATACAGTATGAAACAGGCATTTTTTGATAAGCTTGGAGAGAATACAATTCCGCCCTCACAGCGAAACTTTGCGACAAAGGAAAATCTTCCTACATATCCTGAAAAAATTGCGAAATTAAAGGCTGAGGGAGCAAAATTGGTACTTGTTTTCGGTATCGGAAGAGCATGTCATATTGCGTTTTGGGAGCCGCACTTTGCAGATGAATTTTCATCAGTTGATGAGTGGAAAAAGCAGTGTTACAGAATTGGTGCAAAATTGCATCCGTTAACAATTGAGCAAAATGCAATAACAAGCTTTAAGAGCAGAACGACACTTGTGCCTTGTAGCGCAAACACAATAGGCCCTGGATTATTCCTTCAGGCTGACACAATTATTGGCGGTTGTGATGGAGCATTGGGCAGAGGTATGGGTTGGCAGGGAATGAGTTTTTTGACAACTCTTCATTATGGCCCTGACATGAATATTACTTCAAGCTTTATGCCGACACTTCCGGGTAAGCTTTTCTATTTAAAAGAGCTTGCAGGTCCGCTTACAGCAGAATGTAACTAATGAAAATTACCGGCAATGCAAATTGGGCATTGCCGGTATTGTTTTTTTTATTTTATTCTTTCATCAAGCATGGGGGAATATTTTTGTCTGAATTGTTCAAATGTATCAGTTTCTATTGCTTCTCTGATTTTTGCAGCAAGCTCATTATAGAAATATAGATTGTGTATTACCGCAAGACGCATTGCAAGAAGTTCTTTTGCTTTGAACAGATGTCTGATATACGCTCTTGAATAGTTTCTGCATGCTTCACAACCGCAATTTGGGTCTATGGGTAAGGGGTCTCTTTCAAATTTCTGATTCATAAGATTTATAGTCCCATTCCATGTAAATATAAATCCGTGACGTGCATTTCTCGACGGCATAACACAATCAAAGAAGTCAATACCCCTTGCAACACCTTCAATAATATTTGATGGAGTACCAACTCCCATTAAGTATCTTGGTTTATTTTCGGGTGCGTGGGGAAGAACGACATCAAGTATGTGGTACATTTCTTCATGCGTTTCACCAACAGCAAGACCGCCTATTGCGTAACCGGGTAAATCAAGCTTTGCAATTTCCTTCATGTGATTTATTCTCAAATCATCGTATGTTCCACCCTGATTAATACCAAAAAGGAGCTGATTTTTGTTAATGGTATCTTCCATACTGTTGAGTCTGTCCATCTCGATTTTACATCGGCATAGCCAACGATATGTTCTTTCACATGATTTTTTTACATAATCATAGGGGGCAGGATTTTCAACACATTCATCAAATGCCATTGCGATTGTTGAAGCAAGATTTGATTGTATTTGCATACTTTCTTCAGGCCCCATGAATATACGTCTTCCGTCAATGTGTGAATTAAAGCTTACACCATCTTCGGTTATTTTTCTGAGTTTTGCCAAAGAAAACACCTGAAAGCCGCCGCTGTCGGTGAGTATTGGCTTATTCCAGTTCATAAACTTATGAAGTCCGCCCATATCCTTTATAACCTTATCACCGGGGCGAAGATGAAGATGATATGTGTTTGATAACTCGATCTGACAGCCGTTTTTTTCTAAATCCTGTGCTGATAAACCGCCTTTTATTGCGGCAAGTGTACCTACGTTCTGAAAAACAGGTGTCTCTACTGTTCCGTGTACGGTGTGAAAACGTCCGCATCGTGCAAGTCCGTTTGTGTGTAATATTTCAAACATAATTAAAGCCTTTCTGTAATTTATTGTATAAACATTGCATCTCCAAAACTGAAAAAGCGGTATTTTTCTTTGATTGCTTCGTTATATGCATTAAGCACATTTTCTCTGCCTGCCAGGGCACTCACAAGCATGATAAGAGTTGATTCGGGGAGGTGGAAATTTGTTATAAGACCGTCAATGACATTGAAGCTTTTGCCGGGATATATAAAAATATTTGTCCACCCTGTTTGTTCATTTAATGGGAAACCGTCTAATCCTGCTGTTTCGAGTGTTCTTGTTGCTGTTGTACCGACAGATATAACCTTATGACCTGATGCTTTTGTTTTATTTATAAGCTCGGCAGTTTCCTGTGGAAGTATATAAAATTCTGAATGCATTTTGTGTTCAAGTATATTATCTGCTTTTACAGGTCTGAATGTGCCAAGTCCTACATGCAAGGTTACATATCCTATATTGACACCCTTTGCTTTGATATCTGCAAGTAATTGTTCTGTGAAGTGCAGACCTGCTGTGGGTGCTGCGGCGGAACCTGAATTTTTAGCATAGATCGTCTGATAACGATTTTTGTCTTCAAGTTTTTTTGTGATATAGTGAGGAAGAGGCATTTCGCCGAGCTCATCTAATATATTTTCAAATACTCCATCATATATAAATTTTACAAGTCTGTTGCCATCATTAATAACCTCTAATACTTCAGCCTTTAGCCTTCCGTCTCCGAAAATAAAGACTGAACCGGGTTTTGCACGTTTTCCGGGTTTTAAGATAACTTCCCATGTGTCAAGGGAGTGCTTGTGGAGCAGTAAAAACTCAATTGCACCGCCCGTACCCTCCTTTATACCGTATAATCTTGCAGGAATAACCTTAGAGTCATTTAATATAAGACAGTCTCCAGGGTTTAATAAATCCACAACATCATTAAAACGCTTATGGGAGATTTCTCCCGTTTCTTTATTTAATTTCATAAGTTTTGAAGAGCTACGCTCAGATAATGGCTCCTGTGCGATAAGCTCTTCCGGAAGCTCGTAATAAAAATCACTTTTATTCATTTGTTGTCCTTTCCTTAAATTTAGCAATTGCCGACCGACAATTGCTAAAATATGTATTATTATTTGATTTTCGAGTGTGCTTTAATAATTCCGTTTGCTATTCCTTTTGCAAAGCTGTCACGAAATTCGTCGGTAAGCATTAATTCCAATTCTGATGTATTTGATAAAAAACCGACTTCGATAAGTATTGCAGGCATTGTACATGATCTTGTAACAACATGGTCAGCAGTTTTTGTGCCACGGTTTCTTGTGTCAATGTTTTCATCTATGTTATCAACTACAATATCTGCAAATTCCTTGCTTGATATTCCTGTTGCAGAAGTGTTGTTAAGCTCACTGTAATATACCTCAAAGCCGTTAGCGGTTGCTGTTGTTGCTGAATTTGAATGAATACTGACAAACATTGCTGCATATTCATTGTTAGCTAAATCTGCACGTTCAGTAAGGGTTGGATATGTGTCCGCCTCTCTTGTCAGAATAACATTAATACCATTTTTGTCAAGGATTTTTTTTACTCTTAGTGTTATGTCAAGATTTATATCCTTTTCGTTATAGGTTTTGTTATTTAAAATTCCATGTGCTCCGGGGTCTTTTCCTCCATGTCCCGCATCTAAGATAACCGTTTTTAAAGCCTTTTTTTGTTTTACCTCTTCACTGTCTTCGATTTCTGTGTTTATTTCGGGACGGTCAAAGGAATCATCTTTTGACTGCTCGCTTTCTGATGGCGGTGCTGATGGTTTAGGAGTTTCACTTTCCGCAGGTGGCTGAGATTCTTCGGGTTTTTGCGTTTGAGTTGGTTCTTTTGTTTCGTCAGGTGTAGGAGTTACTTCTGGTGTTGGTTTATCTGAAGGTGAGGGGGAAGGAGTTGGAATAAAATCTCCTGCCGTAACAGATATTGTAATTTTCTTTTTGTCCTCAGACAGTACAGACTTATGCGACTTATAGCTTGTCAAATCAAGTGCAGCTCTTGTAACATCTCCATGCTGACCGAAACGAAGCATTTTAACAGCACCAAGGTTTATTTCGTTATTTCCGTTTAAAGTAAACTGTGCATTTGGAATGTCTATATATAAAACATTGTTAGCTGTCAGAACGGGTTCTGTATAGGAATAGATTTCGGTTTCTGAATGGATTTCTATACTGACTGTTTTATCATCGCTTTTATAGTGCTTGTAACCTGAAATCACAGCCGGCTTTTTCTCCTCAGGAGAATTGATTTTTATAATGCCGTTCTTTCCGTCAAAATCAACTATAAAGCCAAGCTTTTCCGAAACAAAACGTACAGGCACCATTGTTTTTGCACTGTGACCGGGTAAATTTATCAGCTTTGGCACTACTTTGCCCGGGATTTCTACCGTACTTTCGTTAATGTCAGCGGTAGGAGAATTAATTTTCATTCTTATAAATGTATCGTTGTATTCGATAAATATTTGTTGAGACAGGTCTATATATTTAACAGTTGCACCCATGCTCTCCAATACCTCTCTTATAGGAACTAACGCATAATCGTTAAATATAATAGGTGGAAAGGGAGTTTCTATGTATTTGCCGTTTATCATAAGCTTGTAAACAGAGCCTGAATACTCATGGGCTGCTCCGTCATATTCTATAATGAATTTTTCGGCATATGCATTACCTGTAATTAAAAGTAATGTAAGAATAAGCAGTATAATTTTGTTTTTCAAAGTAATCACAGCCTTTCAAAAATGAAATTATTATTTTTTGGGCGGCTCAATATTAAAATGCTCATAAGCGGGAGGCATTACAATTCTGCCTCTTGATGTTCTTGAGATAAAGCCTAATTGCATGAGATATGGTTCATACACATCTTCAATTGTGTTTGAATCCTCACCGATAGCCGCCGCAATTGTGTCAAGACCGACAGGACCACCGCCAAAAGCTTTAATCATTGTCAGAATTAACTTTGAGTCAATCATATCAAGCCCTTTTGAATCAACCTCCATTGAGGAAAGGGCAAGCTTTGCAATTTCTGCAGTGATGTTACCGTCAAAGCGTACTTCTGCAAAATCCCGTACACGTTTTAAAAATCTGTTGGCAATTCTGGGAGTTCCACGTGAACGTGAGGCGATTTCCCTGGCGCCCTCATCATCAATGCCGACATTTAAAATGTTAGCAGAGCGTTTTATGATTGTTACAAGGTCGTCGGTATCATACAGTTCAAGACGTTCAATCACACCGAAGCGGTCACGAAGAGGGGCAGAAAGATTTCCTGCCTTTGTTGTAGCGCCTATTAGTGTAAATTTTGGTAAATCAAGGCGTATTGATTTTGCCGAAGGCCCTTTTCCGATTATAATATCAAGGGCATAATCCTCCATTGCAGGATAGAGTATTTCCTCAACTGTTTTGCTCATACGGTGTATTTCGTCAATAAATAAAATATCATGCTGAGAAAGATTAGTCAAGATTGCGGCAAGGTCACCTGCTTTTTCGATTGCAGGACCGCTTGTAATTCTGATATTAACTCCCATTTCATTTGCAATAACACCGGCAAGAGTTGTTTTACCCAAGCCCGGAGGTCCATATAGCAAAACATGGTCAAGTGCCTCTTTTCGCTCAGATGCCGCCTTTATGTAAATTTCAAGATTTTCCTTGACCTTACTTTGTCCGATGTAGTCTGAAAACTGTCGTGGACGTAAGCCGCTTTCTATATCAATATCATCTTCAATGTAATCGCCGGTTACAATTCTTTCATTATCATCAAAAATCAATTATCACACCTGCTTCATTAAAATTTTTAAAGCTTCTTTTATAAGCTGTTCGGTACTTTGTGATGAGTCAAGACCACTGACCGCACGCTTTGCCTCATTTGCAGTATATCCAAGCACTGTAAGAGCTGTTATTGCCTCCTGCAGATTATTTTTATTTTCAATAACAGTTTCTCTTGCGTCCTCGCTCATTGCGTCGGTGGTTTTAAGCTTGTCCTTTAATTCTAAAATTATTCTTTGAGCAACCTTGGGACCGACACCTTGTGCCTTTGTAATAGTTTTAACATCGTTTGTGATTACTGCAAGTGCAAATTGTTCGGGAGTTGCTACTGAGAGTATGGCAAGAGCCGCTTTCGGACCTATACCTGACACAGACATCAACTGAATAAACAGTGTTATTTCATCATTGGTTAAAAAGCCATATAAATCATGTGTATCCTCACGAACATGCAGATGAGTAAATACCGTAACCTCAGTGTTGGGTTGAGGCATTTTTGATAACGTGTTTGCCGAAGTGTAAATTTTATAGCCTACACCGCCTGCCTCAACAACAATAAAGCTTTCGCTTTTTAAAATATATTTTCCTTTTATGTAGTAATACATACCCAAATTCCCTTCATCAGATTAAAAAGGTCAAAATTGTGTAAAAAACACCTGATATTATAATATAATATAAAACAAAATAAGTCAATAAATCCTACTTTACGATTTGTTTACAGGTTTGTAACTGTATTAAAGCCTGTTGAGTCCGAGCTTATCGTTGAGTGCTCCTGAGTGAGCATGGCAAATTGCAACAGCGAGTGCATCAGCGGCATCATCAGGCTTGGGAATGGCATTTAAGTTTAACAGCATTTTTATCATTTGCTGTATCTGATTTTTATCCGCTCTGCCGTAGCCTGTTACTGCCTGCTTGATTTGAAGAGGTGTATATTCATAGATTGGAATACCCTTGTTAGTTGCAGATACCACAAGGACTCCTCTTGCTTGTGCAACAGCAATTGCTGTTTTTGCATTGCTGTTAAAAAACAACTCTTCTATTGCTACTGCATCGGGTTTGTATTTGTCAAGATATAAGTTAATCTCGTCATATATTATTTTAAGCCTTTCAGATGTGGGGGTATGTGCGTTTGTTGTGATTGCATTATACTCAATCGGACGGAATTTGTTGCCCTTATATTCTATAACTCCTATACCCACAATCGCATATCCGGGGTCTATACCTAAAATTATCACAAAAATAACCTCACTTTTTTAAAAAATTTATCGCTTTAGTGTATTGCAAATTTACAAATTATGTTGTATAATGACTATAATATATATTTTATAACATTTTAGGAGGAATTGCAAGATGGCAAAGGAAAAAATTGTTTTAGCATATTCAGGAGGTCTTGACACATCAATAATTATCTCATGGTTAAGAGAAAATTATGATTGCGAGGTAATCGCTGTATGTGGAGATGTGGGACAGGGAAAGGAAACCGACGGACTTGAGGAAAGAGCGATAAAGTCGGGTGCTTCAAAGTGTTACATAGAGGATTTGAGAGACGAGTATGTTGAGGATTTTATATTCCCGACATTAAAAGCAGGTGCAGTATATGAGGGAAAATATCTTTTGGGAACATCACATGCAAGACCTATAATTGCAAGAAGACTGGTTGAGATTGCATTGGCAGAGGGTGCAACAGCTATCTGTCACGGTGCAACAGGAAAGGGAAATGACCAGGTGCGTTTTGAGCTTACAATAAAGGCATTGGCTCCGCATTTGAAGATTATAGCTCCCTGGAGAATATGGGATATTAAATCAAGAGAAGATGCGGTTGACTATGCACAGGCTCACAATATTGAAATACCTGTTACAAAGAAGGATTTGTATTCAAGAGACAGAAATATCTGGCACATCAGCCATGAGGGTATGGATTTGGAGGACCCTGCAAACGAGCCGCAGCTTGACAGCCTGTTAAAGCTTACAGTACCGCCTGCAAAGGCTCCTGATGAGGCTAAATATGTAACAATCGGTTTTGAAAAGGGTGTTCCTGTATCAATAGACGGTGAGAAAATGGCACCACGTCCGTTGGTTGAAAAGCTCAATGAGATTGGCGGTGCATATGGTATTGGAATTGCTGATATCGTTGAGGATAGACTTGTTGGTATGAAGTCAAGAGGTGTTTATGAGACTCCGGGCGGTACAATTTTATATAAGGCTTTGGAGGAGCTTGAATATCTTTGCCTTGACAGAGATACCCAGAGCTTTAAGAGACAGGCAGCAATTAAATTTTCTGAGCTTGTATATGATGGAAAATGGTATACACCATTGAGAGAGGCACTTTCTGCAATGGTTGATTCAATGGAGGAGACAGTTACAGGTGAGGTAAGATTAAAGCTGTATAAGGGCAGTGTTACACCTGCAGGAGCAACAAGCCCATACTCATTGTATAATGAGAATATTGCAAGCTTTGGCGATAGTCAGGAGCTTTACAGCCACAAGGATTCAGCAGGCTTTATTAACCTGTTTGGATTGCCTTTGAAGGTCAGAGCAATGATGATGAAAAATAACGAAAATAAATAATTAATTTTTTCGGACAACTGTTATATACAGTTGTCCGAAACGCATAAATAAAAGAAAGGACGAATGTTATGGCAAAGCTGTGGGGAGGAAGATTTCAGAAAAATACCGATAAGAAGGTTGATGATTTTAATTCTTCAATACGATTTGATAAAAGAATGTATGCCCAGGATATAAAGGGCAGTATGGCACATGCCGAAATGCTTGGTAAACAAAATGTTATTGCGAAAGAGGACAGCGATAAAATTATTGCAGGACTCAAAGAGCTGTTAGCAGAAATTGAGGCAGGAAAGGTAAGCTTTGATATTGATGCAGAGGATATTCACATGAATATTGAAAAGCTCTTGACTGAAAAAATTTCCGATGCGGGAAAGAGATTGCATACGGGCAGAAGCAGAAACGACCAGGTTGCACTCGATATAAGAATGTATTTAATGGACGAGGAAGAGGAAATCCGTAAAATGCTTGTGCATTTGTGTGAGGTTTTAATTGAGCTTGCTGAACAAAATACAGAGACTATTATGCCAGGCTACACACACCTGCAAAAAGCACAGCCTATAACATTTGCACATCATTTAATGGCATATTTTGAAATGTTTATGCGTGATATATCAAGACTTGATGATTGCAGAAAACGTACAGATGTAATGCCTTTGGGTTCAGGTGCGTTGGCCGCAACCACATATCCTTTAGATAGGGAATTTGTTGCCGAAAAGCTTGGATTTTCAGCTGTTACTCAAAATTCATTAGACGGTGTTTCGGACAGGGATTTTGTTATAGAGCTTGCAGGAGTTCTTTCAATTATTATGATGCACCTTTCAAGATTTTGTGAGGAGCTTATTTTGTGGTCGAGTCACGAATTTTCATTTGTTGAAATGGACGATGCCTTTTCAACAGGCTCATCTATTATGCCGCAGAAGAAAAACCCGGATGTTGCGGAGCTTATAAGAGGAAAAACCGGCAGAGTGTATGGTCATTTGATGGGACTTTTAACAACAATGAAGGGATTACCGCTTGCATATAATAAGGATATGCAGGAGGATAAGGAGCCGATTTTTGATGCGATTGATACAGTAAAGTTGTGTGTTCCTGTATTTTGCGATATGATTGCTACAATGAAAATAAATAAAGAGACAATGGAAAAGGGAGCTAAAGGCGGTTTTACAAATGCAACCGACCTTGCAGACTATCTTGTAAAAAAGGGTATGCCGTTCAGAGAGGCACATTCTGTTGTTGGTAAAATGGTGTTTTACTGTGTTGAAAATTCCAGAAATCTTGAAGATTTATCACTTGATATGATGAAAGAATTTTCAGAAATAATAGAAGATGATATATACGACGCAATAAGTATGCAGACCTGCGTAAATGAAAGAAATATAATCGGCGGCCCTGCAAAGGAAACTGTTCTTGCGGCAATAGAAGAGGCAAAGAAAAGAATTAATTTATAACAAAGACGATGAATTTGTAGAACAAAAGCAGAGTTTTGGGGGAAATAGTTGCAGTTACTGAAAATACTATTTTTATAAAGCAAAAGGATGGAGAAGAATTCGATATCCCAAACGATCCTTCTGCAATTGAACCTGCAAATCCTGGAGAATATAGATTGCGATCAACGGACGAAGTTGTAGAAAATCCTGATTTCCTTTCAACGTGGAATGTTACATTGCCAGAATGATTTTTTAGCCATAACTTAATACGAACTATAAAGATGTCGAATGATGTCGAAAGGAGAAATTTATGATATGAGTGTTTTAACAT
>JAFQNU010000221.1 GCA_017420825.1 Clostridia bacterium | reverse complement strand
CTATATCCTATTGGTTGGGACGCATTTGGTCTGCCGACTGAAAACTTTGCAATAAAGAATAAAATTCACCCGAAAATAATTACAAAGCAGAACATAGACAACTTTACAAGACAGTTGAAAATGCTTGGTTTCTCATTTGATTGGGACAGAGAGGTAAATACAACAGACCCCGAATATTATAAATGGACACAATGGATATTTAAAAAGTTGTTTGAAAACGGTCTTGCATACAAGCAGGAAATGCCTATAAACTGGTGTACAGGCTGTAAGGTAGGACTTTCAAATGAAGAGGTTGTAAACGGAGTTTGCGAACGTTGTGGCAGTGAGGTTGTACAGAGAAGAAAAAGTCAGTGGATGTTGAAAATCACTGAATATGCACAACGTCTTATTGATGACCTTGATGATGTTGATTATATTGAAAGAGTTAAAACACAGCAGAAAAACTGGATAGGCAGAAGCGAAGGTGCAGAGGTTAAATTCGAGTTGACATCAGGCGATGAGCTGATTGTTTACACAACAAGAGCAGATACACTTTTCGGTGCTACATATGTTGTGCTGTCACCTGAACACGCTTTGGTTTCAAAATTATTACCTACTCTCGGAAATAAAGATGCTGTCAATGATTATATAACACAAGCATCAAAAAAATCAGAATTTGAAAGAACAGAGCTTGCAAAGGATAAAACAGGAGTTCAACTTGAGGGTGTTTATGCAATAAACCCTGTAAACGGCTCAAAATTACCTGTATGGATTTCAGATTATGTTCTTGTAACATATGGAACAGGAGCTATTATGGCAGTACCTGCACATGACAGCCGTGACTGGGAGTTTGCAAAGAAATTCAATCTTCCTATTATTGAGGTTGTTTCAGGCGGGGAAAATGTTCAGGAAGAAGCATACACAGATGTTTATAAGGGCAACATGGTAAATTCGGGATTTTTAGACGGTATGCCTGTTCAGGAAGCTATCCCTGCAATGATAAACTGGCTTGAAGAAAAGGGACTCGGTAAGCGCAAGGTTAACTACAAATTGCGTGACTGGGTATTCTCACGTCAGCGTTACTGGGGTGAGCCAATTCCTCTCGTTCATTGTGATAAGTGCGGTTGGGTAGCTATTGATGACAGCGAATTACCGCTTGAACTCCCTGAAATTGAAACCTTTGAACCGGGCGAAAACGGAGAATCTCCGCTTGCAAAGGCTTATGACTGGATAAAAACCACCTGTCCTAAGTGTGGCGGCGAGGCACAAAGAGAAACAGATACAATGCCACAGTGGGCAGGCTCAAGCTGGTATTTCTTAAGATATACAGACCCACACAACTCCGAAGCACTTGCTTCTAAGGAAGCTCTTGATTACTGGACACCGATTGACTGGTATAATGGCGGTATGGAGCATACTACTCTCCATCTTCTCTATTCAAGATTTTGGCACAAGTTCCTCTTTGATATTGGTGTAGTTCCGACAAAGGAGCCATATATGAGAAGAACCTCACATGGTATGATTTTGGGTGAGAACAATGAGAAGATGTCAAAATCAAGAGGCAATGTTGTAAATCCTGATGATGTTGTTAATGAGTTCGGTGCAGACGCATTCAGAACATATGAAATGTTTATCGGTGCATTCGACCAGTCAACTCCATGGTCACAGCAGGGCTTAAAGGGCTGTTATAAGTTTATTGAAAGAGTATGGAATATTCAGGATATGTTAAATGACGGGGAAGGTTATTCTCCTGAACTTGAAAAGAATATCCATAAGGCAATTAAAAAGACAGGCGAAGATTATGAGAAAATGAAATTTAACACTGCAATTGCAACTCTCATGAGCCTTGTAAATGATTTCTATAAAAAGGGCAGTGTTACTAAGGACGAGTATTTGACACTCATCACACTGCTGAACCCTGTTGCACCTCACGTAACAGAGGAGCTTTGGGAAAAGCTTGGAAAGAGCGGTCTGCTCTCAATCCACGCATGGCCTGAATATGACGAGGAAAAGACAATAGATGATGAGATTGAAATTGCTATACAGATTAATGGTAAGGTAAGAGATAAGATTGTGATATCGGCAGGTCTTGACAAAGCTCAGACGGAAGAAGCGGCTTTAAATGCGGATAATGTAAAAGCACTTATTGACTCAAAAACTGTTGTTAAGGTTATTGCCGTACCGGGTAAGCTTGTAAATATCGTTGTAAAATAACAAAAATTATGGGTGTTGCAAATGCAACACCCACTTTTTTATCCGAAATCGTGCCTGTCCCCGGCACTTACTCCAAACTCCTCAAATATATTAACTATTTCCTCCATTGCGTCAAAATCTGAAAGGGCATCGTTACCGACAACCGCTTTTATTTTCTCAAGCATTATTATTGCCCTGCACTCTGCTATTTTCCCCAAATCAATGTCCATCATGCTGATTTGTCTTTTTATCATCTGTGCAATAATATCTACTGACAACTCCAATCTGATATCCACACCTGACACCTCCCCACATAAAAAAATGCGCCAGCATCAAAGCTAACGCACCAAAAACGCAAAACTTTGAAACTGTTGCAACGCAGTTCGTATCAAATCGTGATATGAAAAACAAAGCTTGCGTTTTTATCAGACACAAACGATTTGATACAAAATTTATTAAACTGCGTTGCACTTTATACTATACCACATTTTATCAGTTTTGTCTATATTTTTTGCAAAAAAAATGAGCCTTTTGTAATGCTCACACTTTCTCAGATTAGCTT
>JAFQNU010000220.1 GCA_017420825.1 Clostridia bacterium | reverse complement strand
GTCATGTGCAGGTGTAATCTTAACACAGCCCGTACCAAATTCTTTATCAACATACTCATCAGCAATAACAGGTATCTCTCTGCCAACCAATGGTAAAACAAGTGTTTTTCCTACAAGCTTTGTATATCTTTCGTCCTCGGGATTTACCGCAACTGCTGTATCTCCAAGCAATGTTTCGGGACGTGTTGTTGCAATAATAACAAATTCATCACTGTCCTTAACCGGATATTTAATATGCCAGAAATGTCCTGCCTGTTCAGTATGTTCAACCTCCGCATCAGATAATGCAGTAATACAATGTGGACACCAGTTTATAATTCTTGAGCCTTGATAAATAAGTCCCTTATTATACAGATTTACAAAAACCTCACGAACAGCCTTTGAGCAACCCTCATCCATTGTAAATCTTTCTCTTTCCCAGTCACATGAGGAACCCATTTTCTTTAACTGATTTATAATTCTGTCACCATAGGTTTTTTTCCAGTCCCATACTCTTTCCAAGAATTTGTCTCTGCCAAGGTCGTAGCGGGTAAGCCCCTCATTAACTCTTAAGTTTTCTTCAACCTTAATCTGAGTAGCAATTCCGGCATGGTCTGTTCCCGGAACCCAAAGAGTACAAAAACCTTTCATTCTCTTATATCTTATTAATATATCCTGCAAGGTCTGGTCAAGTGCATGTCCCATGTGGAGCTGACCTGTAACATTAGGAGGAGGAATTACAATTGTAAACGGCTCCTTTTTTGGATCAGGCTCAGCATGAAAATAATTTTTATCAACCCAGAATTTATACAATCTGTCTTCAACCTGTGCCGGGTCATACTGTTTAGCAATATTTCTGCTATCTTCCATTTATAATCTTCCTTTCATTTTATCACTATCATATTTTATGATTATCTCATTTTTCCTTGCTTTTGTCAAGATATATTAAAATAATTGTCTATATTTTCCTCAAAAATTTTCATATTCCCCAAAAAATATGTTATTTTATACCCTTGTAACATTTTATGTAAACCATTCATATTCTAATATATAAACAACAAAGAAAGGCGGTAATTCAAATGTCAACATATCTTTCTTTTATAAATAATACATCATACCCTCTGATCTCTGTTTATTTAGATGACGAGCTTATTACGGATATGATTTTGAAAAACTGCCAAAGCAAAAAATTCAGAGTTTTGGACGGAAGTCATGAGCTTGAATTTTTTGAAAATCGTAACAAAAATTTTCAAAGTCTCTATTTTTCCGTTCTGCCCGAAAAAAATCACACAGTTGTTATAAAAAACGATAAATCTTTTTTTATATAAGCTTTCCGGCTGTGATAACAATTCACAGCCGGAATTTTACATAATTAATCTAAATCCTCGAGCATTTTTATTGCCTCAATTGCAATTGCACATTCGACTCTTTTTCTTTCAAACTCACATGCAAGCTCATAAGGTTTGTTTATATCCTCGTTAAAGTTATATGCATTTGCAGGACAACCACCGCTACAATAAAATTTTGCAAAACAATCCCTGCATTTTTCCTTCGTGTACACATTTGAGTTTTCAAACATTGATTTCATACTCTCATCAAGCTTTCCCTCAAAAACATTGCCCATTTTAAACTTCTCGTTTCCAACAAACTGATGACACGGATATATGTCACCTTCAGGAGTAACAGCAAGATACTCATGTCCCGAGCCGCAACCCGAAAGCCTTTTTATAACACAAGGTCCCTGGTCTAAATCAACCATAAAGTGGAAGAAATTAAAGCCTCGTCCCTCACGTCTTCTTTTGATATATTCTTCTGCAAGCTTATCATATTCAGCAAAAACCTGCGGTATATGCTCTTTTCTCAACGCATAATCCTCACTGTACGGTGCAACAACAGGCTCAACGCTTGTCTGCTTAAAACCAAGGTCTGCAAGATGTAGAACATCTTTTGCAAAATCAAGATTATACGCAGTAAAGGTTCCTCTTGTATAATAATCCATCTGATTTCTGCTATTTGCAAGGTCAATAAACTTAGGAACTATTGTGTCATATGAGCCGCTTTTGTCAACTCTGTAACGCACCCTGTCATTTGTTTCTTTTGTGCCATCAAGACTCAAAACAATATTTGACATATTTGCATTTACATACTCTTTAACTTCATCATTTAAAAGAAGTCCGTTAGTTGTTATGGTAAATCGGAAATTCTTGTCATGAAGCTTTCCCTGTTCCTTTGCATATTCGGTAATTTCCTTTACAACCCCAAAATTCATCAAAGGCTCTCCACCGAAATAATCAATTTCTATATTTCGTCTGCTTCCTGAATTTTCAATAACAAAATCAATAGCCTTTTTACCAACCTCGGCACTCATTATTCCTCTGTGACCATGAAATTCACCCGTGTCAGCAAAACAATATTTACATCTTAAATTACAGTCATGTGCAACATGCAGACATAAAGCCTTTACAACTGATTTTTTATGCCAGTTTTTTGCAATTTCAGCATATGTATCCTCTGAAAACAACAAACCTTCATTATATAGTGATACCATTTCATTATACGCCTCTGTAATTTCTTCTGACGTATAATTTTCCTGCAGCCTCGCAAAAATCTCTTCCTTATTTATGTTTTTTTCATCAAACGGTTCATTAATGTATGAAAGCATATCATAAAAAGCATCATCAACAACATGAACACTTCCGCTGTACACATCAAGAACAATATTCAAATCCAACTGTTTAAACTTATGTATCAATTAAAACACCTCAGCATCAATAAATCTTAGACACACCAAAGCAGACAAAGACTCTCGTCTTTGCCTGCTTATCCGCCGTAAATTAAACTCTTTCGCACTTCTGATTAGCAACTGTGCAAGATGTCTTACAAGCTGACTGACATGATGTCTGGCACTCACCGCAACCGCCGTGCTTAGCACTTTCCTTTAAAGTAGCCTTATTCAAAGTCTTTACATGTTTCATTTTTATTTCCTCCATTATGTAGTAATAAATACATTATATCACACTTTTTTCAAAAAGAAAAGAGTTTTTTATTATTTTTTTGAATTTATTCCAAAAATTCCTCCAAGCATACCTGCTCCAAGCACTCCGAAAAGTATAAAAATCATGTGAAGCGAAATATAAAACTCCTTTTTCATGAGCATTGAGGCACAGAGCATAACAATAAAATATCCAATCGCCAATGCTGCTCCATGTAATAATCCCTTTTGTGATATATTTTTTGCAACAAAGAGACCTCCCAAAAACACACTTAATACTGAAGTCAAAAAAAGTAAAAAAGATATAACTGTATCGGAAACATCTGCGAAATAACATACTACAGCAACCGCTAATACTAGAACAATCGTCGCTGCAAGCGAAAATAATATGCCCTTTAATACTCCCTTATAATTAAATCTCTTGTCCTCTGCCATATAAAAAACCTCCGTAATATAATATTTATACTCAATTATATTACGGAGATAATTCATTTATGCCTCTACTGATTTTTCAACAGTTTCAATTGCATTTCTTTTAAATTTAATGTATGACTTTTCGTCAGCCGCGCCGGGCATACTTGACTCAACCCAAATGTAGTCGTCCTTAATTTTTGCAACCTTACCGCAAATTCCGCCGATTGTTACAACCTTATCGCCAACCTTTAATGCCGCTCTCATTGCTGCTTGCGCCTTTTGTTGCTTTCTCTGTGGTCTTATCATCATCAAATAAAGCAATACAAACACCAAAATCATCGGTGCCATGCTTATTATCATTCCAATAATTCCTGCTCCTGCACCCATTTCTCCGGCCGCTGCATCTGCTGTCTGCGCTACCGGCTCTGCATATGCTGTAATTAATTCAAACATTTTATTCTCCCTTTCTGTCATTATTTACCTTACATTATACATCATATGCAATTAGATTTCAAGTATTATTTTCAATTTTACAAAATATTTTCTGGCTTAAGCATATAATCTTTAGGTAACAGTTCTATCTGATAATTCAAAACATTACAATATGTTTTTATTTGTGTTGGTATCTGTTCACTGACATATACTCTCAAT
>JAFQNU010000219.1 GCA_017420825.1 Clostridia bacterium | reverse complement strand
GAAATTGAGTTTGTTCAATGTGATAAAGGACGCTTTAATATTACTACAAATGATGTCGCAGTATGCCTGGAGGAAGGAGAAATTTTTTTCTTTATGCCGTATGAGATACATAATATTATAACCGAGAAAGACTCATACGGAACAATTATAAAAATGCAACCCATTGCCGAGGATATATCCTATACAAGACTATCCTTTTACAACAAGCATATAAAAAAAAGCCATAAGGCTTATGATAAAATTAATAGTGCTTTGGAAAAGGTTAAAAATCCTGATTTTCCGCAAATGCTGTCTTGTGCAACTGCGGCTAACCAGCTTTTTCTGCTTACAATCCAAAGCATTGAGTTTAATATCATTTCCGAGCATGAAAGTAAAACAAAGTTAAAAAATATTGCTATTCTTGATAAGGTACATAACTACTTAAAACACAACTATATGAATAAAATTACTCTTGACGAGGCTGCAAAATTCTGTAATATATCAAAATATCACTTTTCGCATATTTTCAAATCAATTGCAGGCATTTGCTTTTCAGATTATGTTACACAATATAGATTAAAGAAAGCAATAGAGCTGATGAAATCTTCAGATAAAACTCAGCTTGATATTGCCTACTCATGCGGATTTAATAATTTTCAGACATACATCCGAAGCTTCGAAAAATTTTTCGATACAACTCCGAATAAATATAAAAAGAATATAATAAAATGAGGTATATATCAGACATATACCCCACACATATTATTTAATAAATGTAAAAATAAGCGGAATTGTCACAAGCGACAGTAAATGTGAGATTACTGCCATACCTGCAGCAATAGAGGTGTCCTTACCCATTGCACTCGGAATGACAATAGTATTTAAACCAAGCGGCATTGCAAATGTACACACCGCACACACATAAACAGTCTGCGACATATCAATAAAGCTTGCGCAAAGCATAAAAGCTAACGGAATGATAACAAGTCTTACAATTGATATAATATAAATTCTCACATTTGTAAAGGTTTTTTTCAAGGAAATTGACGAAACCACAACACCTGTTAAAATCATTGCTACAGGGGACATACAGTCCCCCGATATCGTGATTGTCTTTGTGAGCCATTCAGGTAAGCTTATATTTGCAATTCCGATAACCATACCGATTAACATAGCTATAAACATAGGGTTTACAAAAGCCTTTAGTCTATCTTTGATGCTTTGCTTCTTCTCTGCGTCAGCAATAAGCAGAACAGGAACACCCCAAAGGTAAATCAAAATCCATAATGGGAGTGTAAATATAATATACTCCATAAATATATCCGGGAAAAGACTGCTCACAACAGCATTACCCATGAAGCCGAAATTAGAAAAGGACAGACCGTATGTATAAATTTTTTGAATGTATTTATCCTTTGTAAGAGCTTTTGAGACAAAAATTGCAACAGGAATTGCAATAAATGCCAATATAAAGCTGATTATCAGCAATCCTCCTGCCGAGCTTATTCGTTCGGCGGTAAAGTTTTTTATAAAAGTACCCATTACAAGTGCTGGCATAAAAACTGCATTTTCAAGCTTTGATAACACTGCGGCTGAATTTTGCGGCAGAAAATGTATTTTCATAAGAATATATCCGACCGCTATAAGTGCAAATAAAAATGCAATCTGATTTAATGTTGATGTAAAAATGCTCATTTGTTTGTCACTCCCGATATATATAGCAGTTTTATCTTATGCCATATTTCTCAATTATATAGTCCATATCCTTATCGCCTCTGCCTGAGAGATTTATAAGGACAGAGCCATGCTCCATTGTTTTTGCGAGCTTCATACCAAACGCAACTGCATGCGAGCTTTCAATTGCAGGAATAATACCCTCAAGACGTGAAAGCTTATAGAACGCATCAATTGTTTCCTCATCATCAATCACATCATATTTAACTCTGCCCAGCTCCTGTAAAAATGCGTGTTCAGGGCCTGATGAAGGATAGTCAAGACCGCTTGCCACTGAATAAACTGGAGCAGGCTCACCATTTTCGTCCTTCAACATAATACTGTTAAAGCCATGCATAATACCCTCTGTACCATATTTAAGGCTTGCGGCATGGTCACCAAGCTTTGCACCTCTTCCCAACGGCTCAATTCCGTAAATATCAACAGGGTCATTCAAAAATCCTGCAAAGAGACCTGCAGCATTAGAGCCTCCGCCAACACATGCAACAATTGCATTAGGCAAATGTCCTGTCATATCAATAAACTGTTCTCTTGCTTCAATACCGACAACACTCTGGAAATCTCTCACCATCATCGGGAACGGGTGAGGGCCAAGAACAGAGCCG
>JAFQNU010000218.1 GCA_017420825.1 Clostridia bacterium | reverse complement strand
TCTGTAAAACCATTCAAGACCAAGCTTACACCACACATCAGGAGCTCTCTCAACCTCACCCGCAAACACATCAAGACTACCGCCTATACCCATAAGTACCCTCGCAGATAATTTTTCTTTATTTTCATAAATCCACTCTTCCTGTTTAGGTGCGCCAAGACACACAAACACAATATCTGCTCCGACACTATTAATATCATTTATTATTTCTTCTGTTTCCTCAGGCTTAAAATATCCGTTTCTTGTACCAACTATTTGTATAAAAGGATATTTCTTTTCAAGGTTTCTTTTCGCCTTTTCTGCTATCCCGGGTTTTCCTCCAAACAAATACAGTCTGTGTCCTGTTTCTGAAATCTTATCAATCAATCCACAGGCAATATCATATCCTGCTGCACGTTCTTTAATCGGATCTGAAAGTATTTTTGAAGCATACACCACACCTATTCCGTCTGCGGTCAACAAGTCCGAACTGTTCAATATATCGCAAAATTCAGGATTTTTGTATCCATGCAAAATGATTTCAGAATTTGGTGTGAAAACTGTGTGAGTTTTTCTCTCATCAAGCATTTTAAAAATTCTTTCAACCGCTTCAGGTATATTTACCTTATCAACCTTAACTCCTAATATATTTACTTTATTTTCCATTGTATAATCTCATTCCCTTCAAAAGAATAATTTACTCAAACAGTGAAATTTGTGCCTGAGGTGTGCCATCTGCAATGTCCTCTTTTCTTAAAAAGCTACCAACGGCAGGTATATTTTTTGTCGAATAATGTGATAAATTATCAAGTTTACTCATTTGCGACTCACAGACTTTTACCATTTTTGCACCCCTCTTTGTAAGCTTCATTACCTGTACACCCTGCGTTGATTTTGTTGATTTTAAAGGTATTTTCTCGGTATCAACACAAAGCACCTTATTATTATCAGCAAAGGAAACAACCTTTACATCCTCACTAATGTGCATAATTGAGCATACAGGTGATTTATCTGAATATGCTCCGATAAGCTTTTTACGGTTACTTTTCGTTTCGTAATTCTTAAGCTCAACCTTTGCCATTTTTCCATTCTCAAAACCAAATAACATCAGTCCTGAATAATCCTTTGTGACAACAGTGTACAGAAGCTTTTCGCCATTTTCAAATCCAAGAACACTTGGAATGTATTCACCCATTAATGACACCTTAGTATCGGCAAACTCATGTGTTTTTGCCTTATATACATTTGATTTATCAGTAAAGAATAAAAGCTCGCTGATATTTGTTGTTTCTACCGCCGATACAATTTCATCATCTTCCTTGAGCTTATGGTCATTTGTAGTAAATTTCAGGGAATTAGCCGAAACCTTTTTAAAGTATCCATCTCTTGTTGTAAACACAGTTACAGGATAATCTTCAATATAATTATTTTCAACATAAACCTCTGTTTCATTATCATCAACAAGCTCTGTCAATCTGTCTTTGCCATATTTCTTTGCAATTTCTTCAAGCTGTTTTTCTATAAGCTTTTTAACCTTTTTATCACTTTCCAGTATTGATGTAAGCTTATCAATTTCCTCAATTAATTTTTCAATTTCGGAAATTCTGTTTAAAATATACTCCTTATTCAAGTACCTTAATTTGATTTCAGCAACATACTCAGCCTGAACCTTATCAATTGAAAATCCTGTCATAAGATTTGGTACAACGTCCTCTTCAAGCTCTGTATGACGAATAATTGAAATTGCCTTATCAATATCTAAAAGTATCTTTTTAAGACCTGTTAACAGGTGCAGTTTTTCTGTTTTTTTGTCGATATCGTACTTTAAGCTGTTCTTTATACAGCCCATTCTAAACTTTATCCACTCTTTCAATATTTCAGAAACACCAAGCACCATAGGCGCATTATTTATAAGAACATTGAAATTACAGCTGAAACTGTCCTCAAGCGGTGTGAGTTTAAATAACTTCAACATAAGAGCATCCGGATCTGTTCCGCGTTTCAAATCAAGAGTTACTTTAAATCCATTTAGTCCCGTCTCATCACGTGCATCAGCTATTTCCTTTAGCTTATTAGCCTTAATAAGCTCCATTATCTTTGAAATTATAGCCTCACTTGTCGTTGTGTATGGAATTTGAGTAATGTCTATACAGTTATTTTTACTGTCATACTCATAGACTGCCCTTAATTTAAAACTGCCGCGTCCTGTTTTATAAATTTCACGCATTTGTTCTTTAGAGTATATAAGCTGTGCCCCCATTGAAAAATCAGGTGCAGGCATAACCTCAATAATGTCCGCATTCTCATCTTTCATAAGCTCAATTGCAGCACTACATACCTCTCTTAAATTAAATGAGCATATATT
>JAFQNU010000217.1 GCA_017420825.1 Clostridia bacterium | reverse complement strand
TTTGACACAATTACAGCATTAGGATAAGTTTGCATGAAAGCGCTTATATTCGAGGAATGGTCAGGCTCCATATGCTGAACAACAAGATAATCAGGCTTTCTGTCTCCCAAAGATGCTTTTAAATTATCAAGCCATTCATGAGTAAACCCTGCATCAACTGTATCCATAACCGCAATTTTTTCATCAATAATAACATATGAATTATATGATATTCCATTATCTACACGATACTGTCCCTCGAACATATCAATTTTACAATCATTTACCCCTACATATTTTATATCGTTACTTATATACATACCAAAAACCTCCTTAAATTATTTTTATCTGTTTAAATAGTTTTATTCACTTATGGTAGCTTTCATTTGCATTGATTTTAAATGCTCTGTATATTTGTTCACAAAGTACAACTCGCATTAATTGATGCGGCAATGTTATTTTTCCAAAGCTAACACGTAGATCTGCTCTTTTCTTAACCGCCTCAGATAAACCAAGAGAACCGCCTATCACAAAGCATATATTTGAATAGTTCATGCTTTTTTCCTGTATAAGCCCTGCAAGCTCTTCACTCGATACTCCCTTTCCCTCAATGCACATTGCAATAACGAGACTATCATTTTTTATTTTATCCAAAAGCATCTCGCCCTCTTTTTCCAAAATACTCTCTTCAATTTTCTTACTTGCTTTATCGGGAATTTTCTGGTCGGGTATTTCGGTAACAGTAATACTAGCAAATCTTGAAAGTCTTTTTTTATATTCCTCTACCGCCTCACGAAAAAAGCTTTCCTTTAGCTTACCAACACATAAAATCGAAATATTCATATAAACTTTGTCACCTCATATCTGTTAGCTACACATAAGCCTATATCCCTGCCAACCTCTGCACCACTCATTTTTATTGCATTCTCCACAGTTTTATAGGCAACATCAGGGAGATTATTTTTATCGCTCAGATGTGACAGCATTATATGTGTTGTATTTGTATTGAGAAGCTCAACTGCCGTTTTTGCGGCACTGTCATTTGATAAATGTCCCAAATCAGAAGAAATTCTCTTTTTTAAATTGTACGGATATTCCCCATACATCAGCATATCAACATCATGATTTGCTTCAAGCATAACACAATCGCTTCCCGATATATTGCTAAAAACAGTCTCGGTCATCACACCTGTATCGGTTGCAAGTGAATACTTTTTATTATCACAATAAAAACAATATCCCACAGGGTCTGCAGCGTCATGCGAAATTGAAAACGGCTGTATGCCTATATCACCAATTTCAAAAGCAGAATTGTTTTTTATTAATTTTGCCGCACCTTCTTTTATCACTCCGATACTCATTGCACTATGTGTTTTTTCGGTTGCATAAATCGGTATATCAAATCTTCTTGATATAACTCCCGCTCCCAAGGTATGGTCACTGTGTTCATGGGTTATCAGCATAGCATCAATGTCAGAACATGAAATTCCTATCTCATCAAGCATCTGCGAAAGTCTCTTCCCTGAAAGACCGCAGTCAACAAGAATTGTAGTATTTTTATTTTGTATTAATGATGCGTTTCCCGACGAACCGCTTACCAAAGATAAAAACATATTTATTCCTCTCTGTCCTCAAAAAAGGGCACAAGCGTGCCCTATTTTAAAGTACCTGTACTCTTTTTAAATCACCGCCGAGACGGATGAATTTTTCCTCAAAATTTTCATATCCTCTGTCGATATGGTAAATATCAGAAATTTCAGTAACACCATCTGCCATAAGTCCTGCAATAATCATTGCCGCACCTGCACGCAAATCTGTTGCTCTGACCGAAGTTCCCATCAGCTTGTCAACACCGTTAACGATTGCAAGCTTACCCTCTACATTTATCTTTGCTCCCATTTTTGAAAGCTCACCGACATATCTGAAGCGGTCGTCCCACACACCTTCTCTTGCTGTGCTTGTACCCTTAACGGTTGATAAAAATGTTACAAGCTGGGGCTGCATATCTGTAGGATAACCGGGATATGGCAGGGCAATAAAATTAATTTTCTTAAATACCGTGCCGTCAGGGACATAAACTCTTAGCTTATCCTCATACTCTTCTATCTTTGCTCCCGACTCAATAAGCTTTGCAGATATCGGCTCAAGATGCTTTGGTATTACATTCGTAATCATAACATCTCCCTTCGTTGCAGCAGCCGCAATCATAAATGTTCCTGCTTCTATCTGGTCGGGGATAATTGAGTAAATTCCGCCATGCAAGGAGCTTACACCCTGTATTTTTATTGTGTCTGTTCCTGCTCCCCTTATTTTAGCACCCATAGCATTCAAAAAGTTTGCTAAATCAACTATATGCGGCTCCTTTGCGGCATTTTCAATAATTGTCATTCCCTTTGCCTTGACCGCACCTAAAATTACATTTACTGTCGCTCCCACACTTACAACATCAAAATATACATTTGCACCTACAAGCTGACTTGCCGAAGCATGAATTAAGCCATATTCCATAACAACGCTTGCTCCAAGTGCCTCAAAGCCCTTTATATGCTGGTCAATAGGGCGTGTTCCGAAATCGCAACCCCCAGGCGGCATTGTTATACACTCACCAAGTCTTCCCAAAAGTGCTCCTATAAGGTAAGACGAGCCACGCATTTTCTCAGTAAGTGTACTGTCCGGCTTTGTCGAACTCACCTCTGAACAATCAATATCAACGGTGTTCGAATTAATATATGTAACACGAGCACCAAGATTTTCAAGTATTTTTAAATATAGTTTAACGTCCTTAATATCAGGTAAATTTTCAAGACGGCAATTACC
>JAFQNU010000216.1 GCA_017420825.1 Clostridia bacterium | reverse complement strand
AGGACAGATGGGACTATATGCACCAAAACGGAATAAATATATTAAATAACGATGATATATTAAAAATTAATTTTGCAAAGAAAAGCTTCTGGGAAACATTGAAGCTGTAAAAAACGAGGTATTACCTCGTTTTTTTTATATAAATTCTATATCTTTTATTTCAACCGTTTTTCCGTTAAGATATTCTAAAATTCCTGCGTCTGTTGTAAATTTGAAGGTTAGCTTATATGCACACAATGCCTGCGTGAACCTTTCATGCTGTTTATTAACCTTATTTATTCCGTACTTTCCGTCTCCCAAAAGAGGGTGCCCGATTGATGCAAGATGTGCCCTTATCTGATGAGTTCTTCCTGTAACAAGCTCCACCTCAACCACTGACAGGTCATTTTTCTCTTCTAAAACCTTATATCTTGTTACAATTGTCTTTGTTCCCTTTTTGGAATACGGATAGACATAAACTCTCTTTTCCTTTTCGTCCTTGAAAAGATATCCTACAAGCTCATCGCTTTTTTTATCAAATCTCCCGATTGCAATACACAAATAGCGCTTTTCTATCTCCCTGTCCTTTACCTTCTGATTCATAATTCTGAGTGCCTCCGCATTTTTCGCCGCAATAACTATTCCGCTTGTGTTTCTGTCAAGGCGGTTGCAAAGAGCAGGAACAAAGGTGTTTTCCTCATCAGGATTATATTCACCCTTTTTATATAAGTATGCCTTTATATGCTCGTCAAGGTAATCTCCGCTTTTTTCCTCGTCCTCATGCACCGACATTCCAACAGCCTTATTTACAAGCAAAATATTATCGTCCTCATATACAACATCTATCCTTGGTGTAATATTTTTAAAGGAACATTCCGCTTTCTCAAAAAATTCGTCCTTTAAAAACAGCTTTATTTCATCGCCCTCACAAAGCTTGTATGCTCCGTCCTTTATATGCTTGTTGTTTATTTTGATACATTCCTTCCGCAAACTTTTATATAACATTGCCTGCGGCATATTCGGGCATAATTTTGTTAAGAACTTATCCAGCCTTTGCCCTGCATCATTTTTCCCTGTTATTATTTTCCTTATAATGTTCTCCGTAAAAAATTACTTTTTTATTAATTTTATCTTATTACTATTGTAACACAAAAAAATTTGTGTTACAATAGTAATGTATAATTATTTTTCTGAAAGGAACTTTATTAATATGGGATTATTTAATTATTCAAAGCCCGGACCGGGAATTGAAAAGGATGCACCAAAGAAAAAAGGAGTATTTTTATTCTTTGAAATATTTTTCAGGAAATTCTGGAAGCTGTGTCAGGTGACTATGCTTCACTTTATCTGCTCATTGCCGATAATGATAATTAATTTCTTTTTATTAACACCGGGAATTGTCAGCTTTTTATCATCTGTTTCTGCAAACGACCCTGTATTTACATCAAATGTTGTGGCTCAATACACAACCGCAATGTCCGTTTTTATCATTCTAACCCTGTTGGTTTTTTGCGGTTCAGGACCTGCCTCTGCCGGCTCTGCCTACATACACAGATGCTTTGCACGTGAGGAGCACGCATGGATATGGAGTGATTTTTTTAATAAAATGAAGGAAAACTTTAAGCAGGGTATGCTTGTGGCTGTCGCAGATATTGCCGTTATTAACCTCGGTCTGGTTGCTATGCGTTTTTACTATAATTATTTTCTTCAGACAGGCAACGACCTGTGGTTTATACTGCTTTTCGTGCTTTTAATCTTTTTAGTGATTTTTGTTTTTTCTAACTTTTATATTTATCAGCTTATGGTCACATTTGAATCGGGCATTGTAAACCTTTTTAAAAATTCATTTATAATGGCACTTGCAACTATGCCTGTAAATATTATTTTAAGCTTAATAATTATTGCCGCAAGCTTTTTCTTCTATATGACCTTCGAGCCGATTTTTGCGGTATTGCTCAGCTTTTTATTAATATCAGGACTATTCAGATTTATGATAGAGTTCTATGCATCAAGTGTAGTTAAGAAAAAGATTTTAAACAATATGCCACAAACAACAAACGACGAACCCGACGACAGAGGTGAAAACTAATTCATGTATATAGATAATTATGATGTTGCCGTAATCGGTGCAGGACATGCAGGAGTAGAGGCGGCGGTTGCCGCCGCAAGGCTTGGTATGAAAACGGTGATTTTTTCAATCAGCCTTGATGCTGTGGGAAATCTCCCCTGTAATCCGAGTATTGGCGGCACTGCAAAAGGACATCTTGTAAGAGAAATTGACGCACTTGGCGGTGTTATGGGAAAAGCCGCCGATAACACATTTATTCAGTCAAAAATGCTGAATGTGGGCAAAGGGCCTGCCGTTCACTCACTAAGATGTCAGATAGACAGAAAAAAATACCATGCCGAAATCAAGAAAACTCTTGAAACCACAAAAAATTTACAACTGAAACAGGCAGAAATCTGTGAAATCCTTGTTGATGACGGTAAGGTGTGCGGAGTGTGTACACATTTAGGCACAAAATATGGTGCAAAAGCAGTAATTGTTGCAACAGGAACATATTTAAGAGGCCGTATTCTGATTGGTGATTATGAAAAGCAATCGGGACCTGACGGTGTTTTCCCTGCAATAGAGCTGTCTCAAAGTCTTAAAAATATTGGTGTTGAGCTTTTAAGATTTAAAACAGGAACACCCGCAAGAATACATGGCGACACAATCGACTATTCCAAAATGCACGAAGAATTCGGAGATGAAAACATTACTCCGTTTTCCTTTGAAAATGATGATATAGGAGAAAATTTAGTCTCATGCTGGCTGACATATACCAATGCTGACACTCATAAAATAATTATGGACAACATTGACAAGGCTCCCATGTACAACGGCAAGGTTGAGGGAGTAGGGCCAAGGTATTGCCCTTCGATTGAAGATAAAATAATGCGTTTTCGTGATAAGGAGAGACATCAGCTATTCATGGAGCCGTTAGGACTTGACACCAAGGAGGTCTATGCACAGGGAATAAGCACAGGCTTACCCGAGGATGTTCAGCTCAAAATGCTAAGAACAATTGACGGTCTTGAAGATGTTGAGATTATGCGTCCTGCATACGCAATTGAATACGACTGTATCGACCCCACACAGCTATATCCTACCTTAGAATTTAAAAAAATCGGCGGTCTTTACGGTGCAGGACAGTTTAACGGCACAAGCGGCTATGAGGAGGCCGCAGCACAGGGTCTTATTGCAGGAATTAATGCGGCATTAAAAATCAGCGGAAAAGAGCCTGTTATAATTGACCGTTCGCAAGGCTATATCGGCACTCTCATTGATGACCTTGTTACAAAGGGAACTAATGAGCCGTACAGAATGATGACATCACGTTCTGAATACAGACTTCTTCTTCGTCAGGATAACGCTGACGAAAGACTTACACCAATCGGCTACAAGGTTGGTCTTATAAGCGAGGAAAGATACGAAAAATTTCTTAAAAAAATGGCGGCTGTTGATGCAGAAATCGAAAGACTTGAAGCTATTGTAATTCCTCCGTCTTTAGCAAACCCTGTTCTTGAAAAGAACGAAACAAGCACTGTTGTAACAGGAATACGTCTTTCCGATATGATAAAAAGACCACAGCTCAATTATATTAAAACCGCAGATGTTGATGTAACCCGTCCCGACCTCCCACGTGATGTCTGGGAACAGGCAGAAATTAAGTTAAAATATAAGGGGTATATTGAAAGACAGCTTATTCAGGTAGAACAATTCAAAAAAATGGAGGAAAAGCGTCTGCCCGAGGACTGCGACTATTCAAAAATCTACGGCTTAAGAATTGAAGCACGTCAGAAGCTTGAAAAAATCCGTCCCTCAAATCTTGGTCAGGCATCAAGAATTTCAGGTGTTTCTCCTGCAGATATCTCTGTGTTAATTATTTGGCTTGAAAGTCAGAAATGACGAGGTCTTTATGAATTTTGATATGCAATTTCTTTTATATGTACAGGAAAATATAAGAAACCCGATTTTGTCAGATATTTTTATTCCTCTGACAAAATCGGGCGATTACGGTTTTATATTTATTATTTCAGGACTTATTTTGTTGTGTTTTTCAAGAACAAGAAAAACAGGAATTATATTTTTGTCAGCTT
>JAFQNU010000215.1 GCA_017420825.1 Clostridia bacterium | reverse complement strand
GCGTGAGGAAGATTTATCAGGCGCTGTTGTTTTTGATGATGATACCGATGCTGTCAGGATAATGTCTATTCATAAAAGTAAAGGTCTTGAATTTCCGGTGGTTTTTGTTTCACGTTGCGGTACAGGTTTTAATACAAGTGATTCTAAAGGGCATCTTTTGCTCGATAAAGAGTTGGGGTTTGGACCTGATTATATAAATTATGAATCAAGTCTTTATGTAAATACTGCCGCAAAAAAAGCGATAGAGCTTAAAATTCAGAAAGAATCTGTCGCAGAGGAAATGAGAAAGCTTTATGTAGCATTAACAAGAGCAAAGGAGAAGCTCTATGTTACGGCTGTGTGTGGTGGTGAAGTGAGTGAGGCTAAGGATGTAGGTAAATGGAGAAAGTCTGTTGTTGAGGGAAGGATGCCGGCATATATAGGCGGCGAGGTCAACAAATTTATAGATTGGGTTGCACCTATGGCAATGATGGACCAAGATAATTGGAATTTCTCGGTTACACAGTATAAGGATTGCTTTTTTGATGAGGTTGATGTTACCAATTCCCAATATAATGCTGAATTAATTGAAATAACCGATGATAAATATAAATATGAAAATTCTTTGAATGTTGGAGTAAAGGTATCGGTTTCAGAGATTAATGCACAACACACAGGAAATAGTAGGTTATTACCACCAAAAGCTCCTCAATTTCTATCCGATGAGGAAGCAGGGGGCGCTATGAGGGGCACAGCAGTTCACTATGTTATGCAAAAATTTATTCCGGATAGCAATGTTACTCCTGATAAAATACAAGGTTTTATAGACAGACTTTATCATGATGAAGAGTTATCAGAGGCTGAATATAATGCTGTTAACGCATGTGAAATATATGATTTTTATAATTCTGAAATAGGAAAGAGAATTTTAAAAAGTCCTAAAGTGTTAAGAGAAGTTCCTTTTGAGATAGAGATACCTGCAAGTGAAATTTACGACGGAGCATCTGATGAACCTATAATGCTTCAAGGTATAATTGATTGTTGTTTCTATGAGGACGGACAGGTTGTTATTGTCGATTATAAGACGGACAAAAATTCTGATATTATTAAAATTAAACAAAAATATTCCCTGCAATTGGAGTATTATAGTAGAGCAATAGAGAAAATTTTAAAAATTCATGTAAAAAATAAATATATATATTTATTTTTGTCAAAAAATGTGATAAAATGTTAGTATTGAGGAAAATGTTCATATCGGAGGAAGTTACTGTGGAAAATCAAAGTAATACAAATGTAGAAAAAAAGAAAACACATTCACATAGCTCGCATCACCATCACCACCATCATCACAGGCATCATCATAAGAAGGAAGATAATTTTGTAACAGGTTATGGTGATAAAAGCTCATCAAAAAAACATCATCATCACCATCATCATAGTGATTCAAGCTCTAAACGGGAGCGAAAAGGAATTAACATTGAATATACAAGAGTAAAAAGACAGCGTGTTATTGCAATGATAAAACGTAGTGTGTTTTGTACTGTATTAATTGCATTTATTGCTTTTCTTATATATTCGATAATTAATGGTGAAAGTGTTGTTAATACAAGAATATTTGATAATGATAGAAAACAAACTGAAAGTGTTGAGGATCTTAGACAAAAAATAATTGACCTTGAGTTTGAAATAGACAAGCTACAGGACAAGCTCAAACAATACGAAAACAACGAAGAATAATTTACAGGATAGGGTGATATTTATGACAGAGGCATGGAATGGTTTTAATGGCGTAAAATGGAAAGAGACAATAGACGTCAGAGACTTTATACAAAAAAATTATACACCGTATGAGGGTGACAGCTCTTTTTTGAGTAGTGCAACAAAAAGAACATGTGAATTGATGGATAAATTAAATATCCTATTAAAAGAAGAACGAAAGAATAACGGAGTTTTAAAAATTGATACTGAATTGATATCATCTCTTGATACATTCGGAG